>CAJXPN010000065.1 GCA_913058025.1 uncultured Myxococcales bacterium
GAGATTTCTGCCTGTCTCGTGGGCTCGGAGATGTGTATAAGAGACAGGTCCGATGTAACGGCACATGCGCGCGGTGTGTGTGTCGAGCGGCATCAGGAGCTCGTTGGCGGCCGGGGTGGGCCAGATGCCGAGATCGATCTCGTCGGGGCCGCGCGCGACCCACCTGAAGAAGAGGTGGAGGCGCTTGCACGCGCCCCCATCGCCAGGGTCGGGGAGCAGGTAGCGCAGCCCGCGTTCGAGCTCGGGGCGGATCCTGCCTGCGCGTATCGCCTTGACCCAGTTCGACGCCCGCTCGACGTGGTCGCTCCCGCTCTGCGCTGCGTACGACGCGTGGAGGGACCCGTGCGTGGCGATGAGGTCTCGGCAGCCCGCGAGCAGGTCCGCGACGTCGGCGCCGCGGGTCATTCGGTAGACGTAGCCGTCGTAGATGTCGGTGAGGTCGTCGTCCGAGAGCCCGAGGAGGGTGCTCGCGGGGGCGGGACCGAGCGGCGTCGCTGCGCGCCTCCCTGCGTCGCGGACCAACGCTACGCGCCCGTAGGCGACCCCGCTGGCGAGCAGCGCGACGAGTTCTTGATCCGCCGGGTCGCTGTACTCCCAGACCAAAGAGATGGGGTCGTTGTCCCGGTGCTCGCGGGCGTCGAAGACCTCAACCAAAGCATCAAGTCTCTCGCGCAAGTCGTCGTGGTTCAGTGGTTTGGGCATAGGTCACTCCGACGGTGTTGAGGTGATGGGCGAGGTTTTTTTGACCCCCAAGAGGGGTCGCGTATACATGAACCTACATGTAGGTGCATCGCGTCATGGGACGCGGCGACGTCCAGACGAAGGTACACACGATGGCGACGAAGAAGAAGATGACGCTCTACTTGCCCGAGGATCTCGTGGCGCAGACGAAGACCGAGGCGGGTCGCCAGGAGCGTTCGCTGAGCTGGATCATGGAGCTCGCGTGGAAGATCGCCAGAGAGAGGATCCAGGAGATGCCGGCGATCGAGGAGCTCGCGCCTGCGTTGTCGGAGTGAGCTTCGGGGCTTGCCATCATGGGTCGAGGGGCGCTAACCCTGAGTGCTATGGGTGTCGATGGCAGGAGGCTCTGGGCTGTGAGTGAGCATGAAGAGAGTGGGGAGGAGCAGGTCGATCCCGTGTTCGAGGACACGCGCAAGGCCGTCAACCGTGGCGGGCTCGCGACGCTCGGGCTCGCGGTGTTCGCGCTGTCGATCCCGATGTTCATCGGGGTCGCGCGAGGCGTCTCGAGCGGAGACGTCTGGGATCCCGAGACGGGCGTGAGGGTCGTCGACGCTCAGGCGGATCTCGACGTATGTCAGCGCTCGGCCGCGGGCCTCATGCGCGACGCGTCGGAGGGGGGCTCCGAGTGGGATGCGCGTCGTGAGAAGTGGGTAGGAGAGTGTGCGTCAAAGCGCCCCGCTCTCGAGCGTATGATCGATGAGGCAGCGAAGGGGGAGTGAGCGCGGCGCCGTCGCGTCTGTACGCCTGGTCGCGCGCCTCCGCGCCCCGGTCGGCGTCAGTCGGCGTCGTCGGGCGCGATGAGGCGGAACGCGCCGTTCGCGTCGGTCTGCCCCTCGGTGATGACCTGCTCGACGCCGTCGTTGCGTTCGATGACGCGGACCGTGACGTCTGCGATGGACGCTCCCGAGGAGTCGTTGGACCAGACGGACCCCGAGATCAAGGACGGGGAGGGGAGCTCGAAGACGGGCGGGAGCGCGTCACCGGTGATGGTGACGGTGGCTCGCGGTGAGTCTGTCGTCATGGGATCCACGCGCATGTCGTAGTCGACGTCGGGCTCGAGCCAGACGCCGATCTCGCCGTCCGCGTTGGCGTAGACCTCGAACGCCCGCGAGTTCTCGGTCGACTTCTGAGTCGACGAGCCGGTGTTGCGGGTGCGCGGGGTGAACGTGACGCGGGCGCCTTCTGCGGGCGCGCCCGTGAAGGTTCGGATGAGCGTGCTGGAGAGGTCGAGCTCGGTGGGGGCGGGGAGCTTGACCACGCGCGCGCCGATCGAGCTGAGGTCGACCTCGATGGGGGTTCGCGCATAGCGCGAGCCCGCGGGCGGGACGATCTCGCCGATGTAGCGCAGCGGCAGGGCGCTCAGCGGCGTGGAGGACTCGTCGTCGGAGGCAGAGACGGAGCCACGGAGGTTGAAGACCGCGTCGACGTTGGGGTCGCCCGTGTCGAGGCTCGCGGTGAGCTGGACGTCCAGGTCGCTGGGCGAGAGCCCCAAGAGGCTCTGCTCGACGGCCTCGTCGAGTTCGAGGCGCACGACGCGCTCGGCGACCGAGAAGTCCCCGACGAAGAGGTTGGTCTCGAAGGTCGATGCGTTGGCGGGGATGGTGTCCGTGTCGATCGCCTCGCGGAAGGTCACGGTGGGTATGAGCGGGTCGCCGTTGGCCGATGAGACGACGACGTCGTAGGAGCCGGTGCCGCGCCAGAGGCGGAGCCCCTCGTAGAAGCCCGAGTTGGCGTCGGTGACGACGCTGGTCGACAGGACGCCGGTGGTGCGCGAGACGGCGGTGACGCGCGCGAGGCCAAGGCCCGAGCCGATGCCGACGGTGGGATCCTTGAAGTTGACGTTGCCGGTGATCGAGATCGCCTGGCTGAGGTCGGGGAGCGGGAGGTCGTGCTGGACGTCGGTCTCGAAGCGGATGTTTCGCCAGGCGCGGTTGGGGACGCCCTCGGTGCTCGAGATGAAGTCGATGGTGTAGGACCCCGGTACGAGGGAGACCTGGTAGTCGCCGCGGTCCACGGGGGCCTGCCGACGTAGGAGCGGGTCGACGCTGCCGCTGGGTGTGAAGACGAGGGTGCCGCTGACGTTGAACGAGCCGATCTGGCCCAACACGGAGACGCTGGGCTCGAGCGCGAAGTCGAGGCTGTAGCTCGGGCTGATCTCGAAGAACTGGGTGCGTTGGGGGAGGAAGGCCGAGGACGCGGGGGGGATGAACATGAAGCTGAGGTCGCGGTCGTCCGGCTCGCTGACGGTGCAGCGTTGCTCGCGGCATGTCAGCGACGACTCGCACTCCGAGTCGGAGAAGCAGGCAGCGCTAGGCGCGTTCAACGGTGCGTTGTCGGCGCAGCCGACGTAGCCCGAGGCGACGACGCAGAGCGTCGCGAGCAGCGATCGTATTCGGGGTCGGAGCGTGTTCATCGTGAGCGCTCGTATGGGTGACGTTGGTGTCATCACGTGCCCGTGCACAGGACGTTGAATTCGAGGACCCAGGAGTAGGACACCTTGAAGGCGTTGAGTTGTTCCTGGATTCCGAGGGCGTCGTCGGTGGTGGCCCAGGACTCGTCGGAGACGTAGGCCCACACGACGTCGGAGCGGGTGTTGGCGTTCACATCGTCACAAGGGTCCACGACGACCTCGTCTGGTCCATAGGTGTAGAAGACGTTGCGGTAGTCAGGGTCGTCTTCCTCGGTCACGAGCGGGACGGTCGTCGTGCGCAGGACGCCATCGTTCTGGCTGTACCAGGCGACGTAGAGGAGATCCTCTCGGTTCTGGTCGAAGATGGCGTTGAGCTTGAGCGTGACGGCGTCCGGCGTGGTGACCTGGATGATTCGATCGGTCGGTGAGACGAAGTCGGATGAGATGAAGGGTGGGTACTCCTCCTCGACGACGGTGATGATGGGCGGCGGTATGACGCAGCCGGTTACATGAGAGGTACACAGCAATGAGCATGCCACGAGCGCTCGGGCGGCGGGGCGCGTGGCGGAGCGCGCGCGAGGTCGGGTGCCCATCCGTGGGGAGGCGCCCGACGTCGTGACATTGGAGTCATGGTCGGTGGCGCGGATGTCGCGCAGGTCACTCATCGCGCTTCTCGAGGTAGCGGAAGATGGTGCGCGGGTCGACCTCGAGCTCGCGCGCGGTCTGCGTACGGTTGCCCTCGTTTCGATCCAGCGCCTCCATGATGTAGCGGAACGCGAAGCGCTCCTTGGCATCGGCGAGCGGGAGGATGGGTTGGAGGAGCTCGGGCATGAGGTCGAGGTCGTCGGGGGTCAGGACGCTGGAGTCGGCGAGGACGATGGCCTTCTTGAGTTTGTTTTGGAGCTGCCGGATGTTGCCGGGCCAGTGGTAGCGCTTCATGGCGGCGACGGCCTCGGGGCCGAGCGTGCGCGTGGAGACGCCGAGCTCTTCGCTGATGGAGGTGGTGAGGTAGGTGGAGATGAGGATGACGTCGTCGCCGCGCTTGCGCAGCGGCGGGAGCTGGAGCTGGACGACGTTGAGGCGGTAGTAGAGGTCTTCGCGGAAGCGGTTCTCGGCCACGGCGAGGTCGAGGTCGACGTGGGTGGCGGCGATGACGCGGATGTCGACCTTCTCGGGGTGCGTGGCGCCGACCTTGGTGATGGTGCGCTCCTGGAGGACTCGCAGCAACTTGACCTGGAGCTGGAGGGGCATCTCGCCGATCTCGTCGAGGAAGATCGTGCCGCCGTCGGCGGCCTGGAACTTACCTGTGCGCGAGGACGTGGCGCCGGTGAAGGCGCCCTTGACGTGGCCGAAGAGCTCGGACTCGAGGAGTGACTCCGGGATCGCGCCGCAGTTGATCGTCACGAAGGGTCCGTCTGTGCGAGGGGAGCGGTTGTGGATCTCGTTGGCGATGAGCTCCTTGCCGGTGCCCGTCTCGCCCAGGATCAGGACGTTGACCGAGGTGGGCGCGACCTTCTCGACGTAGCGGAATACCTCGCGCATGGCGTCGCACGACCCGATGATCGAGCCGAAGCGCATCTGATCGATGCGCTGCGAGAGCATGGCGTTGTCCAGGCGCAGGTCGTTGACCATGATCGCGTTGGCGAGGATGAGTGAGGCTTGCGACGCGAAGACGGTCAGCAGGTCGAGGTGGACCTTGGTGAAGAGGTTGGCGACCGAGGTGTTGCCGACGTAGATGACGCCCAGCAGCGCGCCCTTGTGTATGAGCGGGACGCACATGACGCTCGAGAGCTGGAGGTTGACGACGGACTCGGCGGCGCTGAACTCGGAGTGTCGGAGCGCGTCGGAGACGATGAGGGGGTGCTTCGAGGCGATGACCTTGGCGACGATCGAGTCGGAGACGTGCGCGATGGCGTCGGTGAGGGTCTCGGCGCGCAGGTTGCGCGCGACCTTGACGTGGAAGTCGTCGCCCTCGGCGAGGATGAGGAAGCCCTTGTCCGCGCCGGTGATCGTGACGACGGCGTCCATGAGCTGCTCGAGCAGCGGCGACAGGTCGTACTCACCGAGAAGGGTCGACGCGAGGCTCTGGAGCTTCCGGTAGCCGGCGAGCTCGGCTTCTGCCTCCGGGTCGGCGGTGTCGCCGAGCGCGCCGTCGAGCAGGTTCACGGTCATCTCGGCCTCGCCCATGCGCAGGCGGGCGCTGTGGCTGAGCGTGTGCTTGCGTCGCTTCTTGCCGTTGATGAAGACGACGGCGCCGCGCTGGACGGTCTGGAGCTGGAAGGTCGTCCCGTCGAAGTGGATCACGGCGTGGTGGTCCTCGACGCCCGCGTGCCCTTGGAGCGCGATGTCGTTATCGGGCGCGGCGCCGATGGAGACGAGCGGCTTGTCGAGGGAGAAGACGGCGTCGGCGGCCTTGCCGCCTGAGGCCTTGAGCACGAGGCTTGGCATGTGTCTGTCGCGTTTGAGGTCGAGAACGAGTGGGGGAGGTGTCCAGAGTGCCACGATCACGAGGGTGATTCCAGGGCTCCCGGTCGCTCATTCGAGCACTCGTGACTCGAGTCATGCTTTAAAAGTCGAACTTGAAGTTTAGCATCAGCGAGGTCGCGGGGACGAGCTCGGGCGGTGGCGCGTCGAGCGTACGGATTTGAAGGAACTCCGTGGGCTCGTAGCGGTAGACAGCGTAGCCGGCCGAGCTGAGCCAGAGGCCGCCGAACGCCGCGAGCGAGCCGAGCTGTAGGCTCTGCATCTGTCGCGCGAAGGCGAGGTCCTCGATGGAGACGGTGCCCGTCTCCGGGTCGATGAGCGAGAGGCCGATGAAGTAGGCCGAGACGTTGAGGATGAGCGCGGCGCTCTGGAGGAGCGCGAACGCGGTGCCCGCGCTCTCGTCGCCGTTCTGGAACTGGCCGATGCCGAAGGGGGCGAAGTTGAGCGCGTAGTAGCGCTCACGCACGCCGCGCTCGAAGTAGATGGTGCTCAGCCCCGGCTCGATGGGGTTCTCGCCGCCGCCGCGATCCTTGCGCGCGGCGTCGATGGCCTCGGCGTGTTCTTCCCGTACGTCTGCGTAGAGGTCGACGACGCTCGCGGGGTAGACGCGAGGGTCGATCTCGTGGTCGGGGTCGTCCAGGAGGATCGACAGGAACTGATCGCGAGCGAGCGATACGAGCTCGTCGCGCGCGCTCGGGTCGTCGAGCTGCTGCGCCTCGAAGAAGACGCTCACGGCGAGCAGCGTGCGGGCCTCGACGATGTCGTCTTGCTCCTCGAGGGTGGTCACCGGCTCGAGCGTCGGGAGAAGGAGGGGGCGCACGCGCTCGAACTGAGATCGCTGGAATGCCTCGCGCGCGTCACGAAGACGCTGGATGGGCGTCGCCGCCTCCGAGGCACCGTTCGGGTCCGAAGGGCCGGCATCCGTGGTGGGGTCAGGCGTTGCGACGGGTGAGACGTCGGGTGAGGTACCACTCTCGCCCGTGGTGTCCTGGGCGTACGCCGTAGAGGAGAGGGAGAGGCAGACGAGCAGCGTCAGAATCGCGCCTCGACGAGCTCGACGCGTCCTGGCTCCAGGGTCACGCGGCGCGTGATCTTGGACTCCGTGTCGATCTTGCCCTGGACGGATCTTCTGAACGTGACCTGGATTCGTTCTCTCGGGATCGCGCCATTGTCGGCGAGGCCGAAGGGCGTCACGAAGGGGTAGCTCTTGCCGGGCAGCTTCAAGTGGAAGATCGTGGGCTCGTCCGAAGACGACGTGCTGACGAACGCGATCCCGGGGGTGTTCGCCGTCAGGTTGATTGTGCCACTGCGCCATTTGAGCCTGATGGGGAGCGCGTCACGTTGAGGTCCGCCGACGTCGATGGTGCTCTTGTGCGGGACGCAGAGCTTGTCGGGGCACTCCACGCGTACGCTGTGTGTGCCCGCAGTGAGCTCGAAGCCAGTCCCGCGTGCGACGAGCGCGCCCTTACCGGCCCGATCCCCATCAATATAGACAGTCGCAGAGAGCGGCGACACATCAAACTTGTAGGTGAAGGTGGTCGGCTCGGGGTCGATCTCGGGGGGTCGCGCGAGGAGGTCTTCGGGATTGGGGATGGGCAGCACACGCAGCGGGGCGCGCAAACGCGGGAGCGAGATGGCGGCGACAGTGCGCGAGTTCGAGGCCGCGGTGGCCAGCGCGCGCGCGTAATCGCGCTGCCCCTCGGCGATCGTCTTGGCGGACGAGCGCGCGTCGTCGAGCGAGCGCTTGCGCGCGCCAGCGGCCGACGCGATGGATACGGACAAGGACGCGGCGACGGCGGAGCGCGCGGTGTCCACCGACGTCGCGAGCCCTGGAGGGAGCGCGCCGACGGCCTCCGCGGTGATCTCGGGCACTTCAGGGGCCGTGACGCTTTGGTAGGCGAAGGCGCCGGCGCTCGTGAGCAGCGCGGCGGCGGCGGCGCCGATGGCGAGGTTGCGTCGTGAGCTCCCGCGGCGCATCTGCTCGAGCATCTGCGTGACTCTGGGGTGGGTCGGGTCGTAACCGAGCGCGCGGTTGATGTGGTTGCAGGCCGTGGGGATCTCTCTGCGGTCGAAGGCGTCCCCCGCGGCGGCGATCAGGCGCTCGGTGATGGAGGCCTCGAGGGCCGGGAGCGACTCCTCGGGCGAGAGCAGGAACGCGGTGAGCGCGTCGTCGTCGAGGACGTCGAGCTCGTGGGCGAAGTCGCACATGGCGGCGCGCGCCGACTGCGCGTCGACGTAGCGGTCTTCGGGCGAGAACGCCATGCACTTGGCGATGACTCTGCCGAAGTCGGCGCCGACGCGTGCGTCGAGCGCCTCGGGCGCCTTGTAGATCCCTTCGAGGACGCGCTTGAGAACCTGGGGGGCGTTCTTGCCGTCGTAGGGGAGGGCGCCCGTGGTCAACCAGTAGAGCACCGTGCCCAGCGCGAAGATGTCCGCGCGGGCGTCGACCTGCTCGCCCTCGATGGTCTCGGGGGCCATGTGCGCCGGCGAGCCGAGGAGGCTCCCCGTCTGGGTCATGGTCTCGGCATCGAAGACGTGCGCGATGCCGAAGTCCATGAGCTTCACGTGGCCCTTCGCCGAGATCATCAGGTTCTCGGGCTTGATGTCCCGGTGGATGATGCCGGCGTCGTGGGCGAGCCCGAGCGCGGAGCAGACCGACGCGCCGATGAGCGCGGCGACCTCTGCGGGCACGGGTCCTTGCTCCTCCAGGAACTCCCGGAGGTTCATCCCGTCGACGTACTCCATGACGATGTACGCGCGCGTCTCGGTCTGGGCCGCGTAGTCGTAGATTTCGAGGATGTTGGGGTGGCGAAGGCGCGCGATCGCGCGCGCTTCGCGGCGGAGCCGCTCGCGGTTGTCCGCCTTCTTGGCGAGGTGGTCGTGGAGGACCTTGACCGCGACGAGCCGATCGAGCTCTGTGTCCAGGCCCTTGTACACGACGGACATGCCGCCGTGGCCGAGCTCCTCGAGGATCTCGTATCGCCCGATGCGTGTGCCTATCATCGCCGCGCGCGTGTGAGGGACGGAGGGGACAAAGTGTCACTACCTCAACACACTACGGTGCGTGGCGCACTCATGACAAGCCGAGCGTGGGGCTCGACCTTTCGAGAGAACGTTCGTTCCCAGCCGAGGCCGCCGGCGCTCCAGCGGCCCGCGGCGTCAGGGCAGGGCGCACAGCCCCGGCATCACCTTGGCGCCGCCGAGCCCGAGCGCGAGCGTGAGGGCGGCGTCCGGCGCCCCCAACATCTGGAGCGAGGCGACCACGTCCCGCTCGTCGTCCGAGGGGCCACCGGAGGCCTCGACCTCGGAGAGCAACGCCGCGGCCTCACCGGAGCGGACCCGAACGAGGTGCGGACTCGACGGGTTCGCGTCGAGAGGTTTCGCTGCGTCGAGGCCTTCGGGGAAGAGCGCCGACGAGGCGAGCGCGAGCACGCGCTGGAGGGCGTCGTCGTTGGCGAACTCGGCCTGTTCGCGCGCCGCGCGGAGCTTGCCCCTCGCGGTCGATGCGTCTCCACCGATGAGCGCGCCGTGGGCCTCCTTCATGAACAGCAGCGCCGTATCGACCCGCTCGCCGCGCGTGGCGAGGCGGATGGCGTCCTCGGGCGGTGTGGGGATCGAGGTCCGCGCGGCGAGCGCGGAGACGCGTGGGATGAGCGAACGCGCGGGCGCGTCTCCGGTGGAGACGAGCGCGGGGCACGCCGGGGCGCGTTCGCGCGCGAGCACGCGCTCGGCGTCGGAGATTCGCCTCAGGACGGCCGCAGGGATGGAGCCTGGCAAGGAGCCCTGGCGGGCGCGCTGGACGAGGCCCGCGGCGATCTGAGCTGCGAGCAGGGCGCCCGGGTCGGTCGGGGCGCAGTCGAGCGCGGCCTGGCCGTGGCGCTGCGCGTCGATCAGCCGGCCCGCCTCCAGGTTCGCGAGAGACAGCGCCGCGGACCACTCCGCGCACGCGTCGGCGAGCTGGCGCGAGCGCGCGAACGACGCGGCCCTCTCGAGCCTGCCCGCGAGCGTATCGGTCGAGGCGCGCGTGAGCGCGCCGCGCAGCAGCGCCCCGGTCAGCTCGACCTTCCAGCGCGCCGAGCGCATCTCCTCGAGCACGAGCTCCTCGACGCCGAGCGCAGGATCCTCGGGGTGGGCGCACACGGCGGCGGAGGCCTCCCCCGAGAGCCACGACGCGGCGCGGCGCGGCGACGGGAGCGCGCGAAGAGTGAGCGCGGTCGCCTGCCCGGAGCGCAGGCTCGCGCACCAGGACGCGTCCGCGCGCTCACCCAGCGTGGTCGCGTGCGCCAGCAACGCGGCGCGGGAGGCGTTCGGCTCGGCGTAGGCGTCGAGCGCGACCTGCCGGACCCACGCGTCGAAGGTCTTCGGGCGCTCGGGGTGTCCCCCGAGCGCGAGCGCGTAGCCAGGCGCCCATGCGCCCGGGTGAGCGCGCAGCGCGAGGTCGAGCGAGTCCGCGGCGCGGCGGTCGATGCGGCCGTAGCTGTCCAGCGGGCACGTCGAGCCTGGCTCGCACTCGAGCGGGGCGAGGTCGCCGTCGAGCGCGCGCCAGAACTTCTCGCCGCCGCGCTCGGCTGCGCGCTTGGTCAGCTCGTCGTATTTCGCGCGATCCATTCCCTCGAGCTCTCCGATCATCTTGCGGGAGGCGTAGATGGCGAGCCACCAGGTCGCGTCGTCGTCGTCGACCGAGAACGCCTCCTCGACCTGAGCGAGCGCGTTGGCGTCGCGGAACTCGCCCTTGCCGACGGCGACGGCGAACGCACGCCAGCGCCACCAGAGCGCGTCGGGTCCGCCCTCGCGCGCCGAGATCGTCGCGGCACGGGTCTCCTGCGCGAGCATCTCGCGCTCGAAGCCGAGCGAGCCGTACACCGCGGCCATCCCCAACGCGACGGCCACGTCGGCTTCGGGGTTCCACGCGTCCTGCGTGGCCACGGTGGCGGCGCGGATGGCAAGTTGGGTGTGTCCTGCCGTGGCGATCACCTCCTGTCTCTTATACACATCTGACGCTGCCGACGATCTACTCTGTGTAGAT
>CAJXPN010000066.1 GCA_913058025.1 uncultured Myxococcales bacterium
CGAGATTTCTGCCTGTCTCGTGGGCTCGGAGATGTGTATAAGAGACAGACTTCATCGACGCGATCTTCGAGGTCTCAGAGGTCTCCGAAGTCGAGGCCACGCCCGACGTGTTCGACGCAGACGAGGAAGAGATCCTCCTGGTCGACGTCGTCATGGAGCCCGGGGCATCGCACCTCGGGGAAGGCGCGCGCGCTATGACGGAGCCCGAGGGTGCGCTCGAGGTCGAGCCCGCGGTCGCAGAGGCGCCCCTCACGGCGCGCGGGTTCGAGGACCCGGTGTCGATCGCCGACGAGGCGGCATCCCAGGTGAGGCCCAGGCCGGCGACAGCGCGCGCCGGGGCTCCCAGGGCCGCCCACGTCGAAGATCCGCTCGTAGGCGCGCCGCCTCGGGCGCGCCGGTTCGTCTGGATCGGGCTCGCGCTCACGCTCGCGCTCGGCGCGTTCGCGCTCGGTCGCGGCGTCGAGCGCGCCGCCGAGCCGCAGCCTCCCGCGGAGCCCGTGTCGCTCGCGCCGACGCAGGAGCCCGACGTGCTCTCGATCCCGGTCGAACAGGCGCGAGGGGCCGCGGTCTTCGCCGCGCGCTACGCCGTCTCCTTCTCGGCGATCGCCTCCGACCCGAGCGACCCCATCGCCCAGCGCCGCGCGATCGAGGAGCTGCTCGAGGAGGGCCACGCCGGCGCCGCTGCCCGTATCGCCAGGGCCTCGTGGACCGAAGAGCCCGGCGACCCGGTCCGCACCGTCCAGCTCGTGCGGACGCTCTCCGCGGCTGGCCTCCACGCGTTCTCTCGCCGCGTCGCGCTCCATGGGCTCTCGGCGCACCCGGGCGACGAGGACCTCACGCTCGCGTTCAACGAGGCCATCCTGGACGACCCCGAGCTGCACCGCGCGCCGCTCACGATCGGCCACGACCTGCCGGTCGATCGCATCCGCAAGCTCGGCGGCGGGAAGTCGATCTCGTTCCGCCTCGACCAGGGCGGCGCGACCGCTTACGCCTTCAAGCCCTCTCAGCGCGAGTGGGAGCTCGGGTGGCGCGCGGAGGTCGCCGCGTACACGCTCTGTGAGGTGCTCCCCTGCGGCTTCGACATCCCAGAGAACGTGCCCGCGCGCGTCTCGAGGGAGGACTTCGAGCGCCTCTACCCTCGTGACACCGCGAAACAGAGGTCCTACTCGGGCCGCTTCGACGCGCTCGCCTGGACCCGCGAGTCCGGCCCCGACGGGGTCGAGCGCGAGTACCTCTACGGGACGGCCAAGGTCTGGACTCCGGGCTTCGTCGACTGGCCCATCGAGTACGTCGAGGTGTGGCAGCCGTGGCTCTCGAGCTCGACCTCGGAGCGGCTGCTCGCGCAGCCGATCACGAAGGCGATGTGGGGGCTGCGCCAGAAGCCGCGAGGGCTCGACAGGTGGCGCCGGATCACGCGCGCCGTGGGCGACGTCCCCACTCGAGAGATCGCCCGCCAGCTCTCCAACGTGCTCTCCTTCGACTACCTCACGAACAACTGGGACCGCTTCAGCACCGCCGAGGAGTTCTACGGCGTGAACAACCAGTTCCTCGACGGGGCGTTCCTCTCGTTGGACAACGGCGCGGCGTTCCACACCCTCAAGCGCCTGGACGTGCGCCAGCGCTTCCGGTCCGTCGAGCGCTTCGACGCGCACCTGATCCGCGCGCTGCGCGCGCTCTCGAGAGACGCCATCACCCCCGCGCTCTTCCCGGACCCGAGCGACGAGGCCGACACCCGCCTGCGCGTGTTCTGGGAGCAGCGTGAGTCACTGCTCGAGCGGGTCGACGCCCTCGAGAAGGCGCGGGGCAGTGAGGCCACGCTCCCCTTCGACGCGTCGCCCGCGCCCGGCGAGCTCCTCGCCGAACTCGCCGCGCTCCCGATTGATTAACGCTCGCGCTCTCCTTAGACTCATACGGACTTCCACCTCCTTCATATCTTCGAGGCCCGTGATGCGTTCATGGACACATGCGCTCCTGATCGTCTGCTCGCTCTCACTGCCGGCCTGCCTCTTCAACGTCGACCCTGGACAGTCGCCTGGGGAAGACACGGGCGGTGAAGACACGGGCGGAGGCGGCGACGTGAGCGCCGACGCAGGTGGACCCGACGCCGCGTGCGTGGAGGACGTCTCGTACGCGGAGGTCTGCGCGCTGGCGGAGGCCGAGTGCGGGTCGATTCTCTACGACGGCGCGTGCGGCGAGGTCGAGATCGACTGCGGCGCAGAGTTCGGCATGGCGTGCGAGGACGACGAGGTGTGCACTCAAGACAACGTTTGCGAGTGCCGCCCCGCGCCCTCGCTCCCCCCCGCCGAACTCTGCGCCAACCTGGGCGCGGAGTGCGGCGAGGCGGACGCCGTCGACTCGTGTGGGGCCCCGTTCGAGGTGGCGTGTGGCGGGTGCGCGTTCGGCGAGTACTGCTCGGAGGGGGCGTGCGAGGCCGATGAAATCGTGTCGGCGGAGGCGGCTGACGGTGGGAGGTTCGGCGGCCACGTGTCGATGTCGTCGGGCCGCCTGGCCGTGGGCCATACGCGAGGTGACACTGGCTTCGTCGAGATCTACGAGCGGCTCGACTCGACCTGGATCCGAACCGAGAAGCTGAACCCGAAGAGGGAGGACGGCCAGGACGCGTTCTTCTTCGCGTACAACCCCAAGTTCGGCTCGTCGGTCGAGCTGCGCGACGACGAGATCGTCGTGGGCATGCCAGAGCGTTGGTTCGGGTTGAAGCCGGTCGTGGGGAGCGTGTACCTCTTCGCGTTTGAGAACCGCGCGTGGGTCATCAAGCAGGTCATCGACCCGCCCGACACCGAGCTCGAGTCGTCGCTTTGCGGGACCGAGACGTTGCTCGTGGACGACACGCTCTACGTCGGATGTCCCGGCGGCCTGTTCGGTCGACGCAACGCCTTCGCGCCGAGCCGGCCCGGCCGCGTCGAGGTCTACCGCCGCGCCTCGGCCCAGGCTCGCTTCGAGCACGTCACCACCCTCACCGCCCCCGACGGTGACGACGACACCCGCGACATGTTCGGGTATGCGCTCGCGATGAGCGCCGGTGGTCTCCTGGTCGGGGCCCCCACGGGTCTTCGACAGGATGGAGTCGACACCGGCGTCGTCTACCTCTACAGCCCCGACGATGACGTCGACGGGGGGGGCGTGTTCGAGCGCGCGATCGCGCCCGCCGAGCTCGAGAGCGGCAACGCGTTCGGGTTCTCACTCGACGCAAACGACTCCATCGTTGCCATGGGGGCGCCCTCCTTCGACAAGGACGGAAACGATCGCCTCGACCTCCAGGGCGCGGTGTTCCTCTTCTCCCCCGAGACTGGAGCCACCTCACGGTTGGTCGCGCCCGACAGCGCCTCAGGGGACTCGTTCGGGTTCGATGTCGCGGTGGGCGAGCGTCGCCTCATGGTCGGCGCGCCGTACTTCAGCAGCGTGGGAGCCGTGTTCGTCGTGGCGCTCGAACCCGAGATGCCCGCGCGCTTCGATCGCCTCGGCTTGGCCAACCCCTGGGCAGGTGACGACATGGGGTTCTCGGTCGACCTCGACGACTCCTACGCGGTCGCTGCGGCGCCGGGCGTCAGCGTGGATGATGCCTCGGAGGCGCTCGAGAACGCAGGATCGATCCTCGTCTTCCCCTGGTCTCGCGATCCGTGAGCGCGGCGGCTTTGCGTTTCCTTCGTCCTCATTCGAGCCCTGGAGGGAACCGTGTGATCGTATCGCCACTGACGTGGCGTGCTCCGAGAGGCGTTGTCATCTGGTGAGGTGAGGGCCTCTCTGGTAGTTGTTCGAGTGGTCCAATGACCATGAATACGAACAACATACCGCCAAAATGGCGGAGACCCCGGAGTATGTATATGAGCGTGCGAAGAACCAACCTCGCGGCGTGGTGGGTGGGGGCGCTCGCGATCGCGGCCCTGTCCACCGGTTGTCCCGAGGCTGAGCCCTCGTCGACCGACCCGAACAACGACACCGTCGACGTCGGCGTCGACCAGGGCGTCGACCTCGGCCAGGACGCCGATGGGGTCACCCCGGACGCTGGCGACGACGTCGGCGACGACACCGGCGACGACGCCGGTGACGCTGGCGGCGGGCCGACCTGTGAGGACGAGTGCGGTCAGGGGGAGCAAGTCTGCGACGGCGACGTGGGCTACCGCCTGTGCGGTCAGTACGACACGGACCCTTGCCTCGAGCTCTCCCCGTCGATCTCGTGCGCGCAGGGTTACACGTGCGGCGCCGGGCGCTGCGCGCCCGACTGCCGCGACACCTGCCCGGTGGGCGGGACGCTCTGCCTGGACCGCGACACGGTCCAGATCTGCGGGAACTTCGACACGGACATCTGCCGTGAGTCGGGCGCCGGAGTGGACTGCCGCGCAGGAGAGCGCTGCGAAGCTGGCGAGTGCGTCGACGAGAACGCCGCGTGCGTGGACGAGTGCTCGACTGACGGAGACGCGACCTGCTACGGCGACGCGGTCCGCTCGTGCGGCAACTTCGATCAGGACTCTTGCCTGGACCTCGGGCCGCCGGTGGCCTGCCTCTCGGGGCAGTCGTGCTCAGCGGGTGAGTGCGTGGCGTTCTGCGCCGACGAGTGCCCCGCCGCGGGCGTGACCGAGTGCCTGGGCGACGGCGTGCGCACGTGTGGTGAGTTCGACCAAGACGCGTGCCTCGAGTGGAGCGCGCCGGAGGCGTGCGAGGGCTCCGAGTCGTGCTCGGACGGCGAGTGCTCCGAGCAGTGCGCCGACGAGTGCTCCTCGGCGGGCGTGGCGACGTGCTCGGCCGACGCCAGCGGCGTCGCCCTCTGCGGCGACTACGACTCCGACTCCTGCCTCGACCTCGCCTCGCCCATCCCCTGCCCGGGCGGCTTCAGCTGCTCGGGCGGCGTGTGCGTGGCGTCCTGCACCGACGAGTGCACCTCCGGTCAGACGCGGTGCGCCGCGGACGGCTCCGGGCTCGAGAGCTGCGGCGACTACGACTCCGACCCGTGCGCCGAGTTCGGCGGCGCGGTCATGTGCCCTGGCGGGGCGACCTGCTCGGCCGGCGCGTGCGACATCGCGTGCACCGACGGGTGCTCCGACGGCGTCAGCGAGTGCGTCGACGCCTCGACCGCGCGCACGTGCGGTCAGTTCGACCTGGACGCGTGCGTCGAGTGGTCTCAGCCCACGACGTGCGCCTCCCATGAGGTGTGCGACCAGGGCGGATGCGTCCTCGGCGTGACCCCCGACGTGATCGTCATCAACGAGCTCGTCTACGACTCGCTCTCGGTGGATACCGCAGACGGGAACTCACTCTTCGTCGAGCTCTCGGGCCCCGCGGGCGCCTCGCTCGACGGCTGGGAGCTCATCGGCGTGGACGGCAACGGCGGCACGGACTACCGCACGCTCTCATTGAGCGGCGAGGTCATCGCGCAGGACGGTTACTTCGTGATCGCGCACCCCAGGGCGGACCCGGATCTCCTGACGCAGGCGGACATCACGAGCTCGAGCGTGGACTGGCAGAACGGGCCGGACTCGGTGCAGCTGCGTTGGCGGGGCCGCGTCGTGGACGCGCTTGGCTACGGCGTGTTCGGCGCGCAGGACTCCTTCGCGGGTGAGGGGGCGGCGGCGGCGCCGACGTCCGCGGGCTCGTCGCTCTCACGCGACGCCTCACGCACCGACACCGACGACAACGCGTCCGACTTCACCGAGGCCACTATCCCGACGCCTCGAGACGCGCTGCTCGGTTGCGTCGACGAGTGCGTCGCGGGCGCCGAGCGCTGCGACAGCGACCTCATCCAGACGTGCGGGGACTTCGACGCGGACTCCTGCCTCGAGTACGGCGCCTCGGCGGCCTGCCCGATGGCCGGTCAGACCTGCCAGGGCGGCGCGTGCGCCGACCCGTGCGTCGACGAGTGCACGACTCAAGGCGGCACACAGTGCCTGGGCGACAACGTCATCACGTGCGGCGACTACGACGCGGACTCCTGCCTGGAGTACTCGCAGGCGGTCGCGTGCCCGATGACCGAGCGCTGCGTGGTGGACCAGTGCCAGTCGGCCTCGGCGCCCGAGGTCGTGCTCATCGCGCCCCAGGGTCGCACGCAGACGACCCAGGGCAACCCACATCGTATCCTCGTCGACCCCACGCCCGCGCCCGGTCGCGGCATCAGCCAGGTCGACTTCTACGCCAACGGCGCCGTGATCGACACGGTCACCGCGGCCCCCTACGAGACCAACTACGTCGTCCCGGCGGCCACCCCCACGGACACGAGCATCACGCTCCAGGCCAAGGCGATCGACGACGCCGGTGAGGTCGGCGTGTCGGCGTATGGTTACCTGGACGTGCGCAACGACTTCCCCGTGGCCGCGTTCACGGCGACCATCACGAACACGTCCACGGTGACCGTGGACGCGACGGCGTCCTCGGACACCGAGACGGCGGCGGCAGACCTCGAGGTCTGCTGGGACTGGGACAACGACAACACGTGCGACACCCCGTTCGCGACCGACAAGATCGTCTCGCACGACTACGGCCAGTCGGGAACCTACACGGTCCGCATGGTCACGCGTGACCAGGTCGGCCAGACCAGCGAGACCACGAGGGACGTCAGCTTCTCCGACATCCAGTACCTGGGCGGCGCGGACATCACGACCACGCTCTGGTACGGCACGATCATCGTGACCGGCGACCTCCGCGTGCCGGCTGGTGAGGTGCTCACGATCGCGCCGAACACGAACATCCTCTTCGTGAGGGCGGACATCGGCGGAGACGGCGTGGGCGACTACACGCTGACCGTCGAGGGCTCCGTGATCATCAACGGCACGGCGGCCGAGCCGGTCGTCTTCAGCGGCCAGGACGCCAACGCGAAGGTCCCCGGCGGTTGGGACCGCGTCATCATCGACGGCGACGCCCCCTCGACCTTCACCCACGCCATCGTGGAGTACGCCGACGTGGGGCTCGACGTGCGCGACGGCTCGACCTTCGACTTCGTCACCGTCCGCAGCACGCTCTCCGACTGCGTGCTCCTCCAGAACGCAGACGGCGCGACGTTCACCGACACGACCATCACGCAGTGCGGCGCCGACGGCGTCCACGCCACGACGAACTCCACGGGCGTGACGTTCACGCGCCTGAGCTCGACGGAGTCCGCCGAGGACGGCGTCGACGTGCGCGACGACTCCGCCGTGGCCGTCACCGACGCCACGCTGTCTGACAACGGCGCCAGCGGCGCCTCGGTCACCGACGGCGCGACGTTCGACCTCCAGGACGCCAACGTCACGCTCAACCTCGAGCGCGGCCTCTACTTCTCGGGCGACGTCGACGGCACCATCAGCCAGAACGACATCCACGACAACGGCGCCGAGGGCGTCGGGTTCTTCTCCGACGCGACCGGCCACCCCGACCCCGTCGTCCAGAAGAACAACATCTACAGCAACGCGACGGTGGGCTCGTCTCAGGTGGGCACGGTGTCGGAGTCGCTATCGATGACGTGTGGATACTGCCCGAACATCAAGAACTCGAGCGTGTATCGCGCGCCCGCGGGCTCGACGATCAACCGAGTCCGCCTGTCGTTCAACGACGGGACGCAAAGCCAGTTCGATACGGCTTGGCTCATCGACGCCGACACAGGCAGCACCTTGTGGACGCGCACCAGCGACTTCAACGGCTGGGTCTTCCTTCCCGAGGGCGTCGCTGCCGTGAACCTTCGCCTCCAAGACACCGGCTACAGCGACACTGAGACCTTCTCCATGCCCGAGGTCGACCTCTTGTCAAAGACAGGGGCTGACGATATCTCCTCGTATGCTATTGGGGGGACGATTGACGGTCGCTTCAACTATCTGGGGACGTTCCCCGACGTGCTCTCCAGGGTCGGGATGAATCGTGCAGTCAGCATCGACCTTCAAGGGTTCGTGGGAGTGGCGTTCGGTCCTACTTGGGACACCGGTCCGTACCTCGGAGGTCAGGACGTCGTGGGTGGAACCTGGCCATCTGTCGTTTATGTGACCGGTGACGTCACCGTGCCTGCTGGCGTGAGTGTGAGCGTGAGCCCTGGGACTCAGATCCTCTTCATCGACCACGATCAGGATCTCGATGGAGAGGGTGACTGGAGCATTTCCGCTTCTGGTAACCTCGCGATGAATGGAGCCGTTGGGAACGAGATCGACATCACTGGATATGGAAACCCCGCAGGTGACGTATTTCAGACTGTCGAGGTTTCCGGTTCCGGCGTGGATGCGAGCATGTGGCAGGACGTGACGATCGCACACGGTAAGGTCGCGCTGACGGTGTCGGCAGGCGACTCGGTGTTCGAGCGCGTCGCCATCGAGGGAGCAAGCAGCCATGGTGTCGTGATCGACGGCGGCAGCACGCCGTCGCTGACGCAGGTCGACGTCGATGGCGCTGGTGGCAACGGGTTCGAGATCGATGGTGCCTCTCCGACCATCAGCAAGGCGGATTGCCGCAACAACGACAAGAACGGGATGGAGATCTCGAACGGTGGCGCACCGGACGTGATGGACTCTGTGGTTCGAGACAACGGCGAGCATGGTGTTCTGGTCAGCGACTCAAACCCCACGATTCGCTACAACCTATTGACATATAACGGTATCGGAGGGCTGTGGTTTGTCGGGTCAGGCTCGCCCGTCGCAGAGTACAACGTCATCAAGTTCAACGATGATGTGGGTGTAGGCGTGTTCTCCAGTGCTTCGGGTACTCCGACCCCGACGGTTCAGTTCAGCAACATCTACAGCAACGCGACGGTGGGCTCGTCTCAGGTGGGCACGGTGTCGGAGTCGCTATCGATGACGTGTGGATACTGCCCGAACATCAAGAACTCGAGCGTGTATCGCGCGCCCGCGGGCTCGACGATCAACCGAGTCCGCCTGTCGTTCAACGACGGGACGCAAAGCCAGTTCGATACGGCTTGGCTCATCGACGCCGACACAGGCAGCACCTTGTGGACGCGCACCAGCGACTTCAACGGCTGGGTCTTCCTTCCCGAGGGCGTCGCTGCCGTGAACCTTCGCCTCCAAGACACCGGCTACAGCGACACTGAGACCTTCTCCATGCCCGAGGTCGACCTCTTGTCCCAGGACATCGGCTCCTTCTATGAGCTCGTTGCCGCGACGACATCAGGCGTCACGACGGCAAAGTTCAACTACTGGACACCGACGATTGGCGATGTCCCTCAGAAGATCTCGGAGACGCGCCCCGGAGCTGTCGACTACACGGGTTTCACAGGAAGCGAGTATCCGAACCAGCAGGTGACCGAGGTCGGCCCGAGGCCATGACCTCGCCGGGTTCGAGCTGATTCGAGAGGCCACCTCCTCCGAGGTGGCCTCTTTTTCGTTCTTGGATGGCAACGTCCGGGTTCGAGTTGCCGACAACCCTCTCGTAGTAGTGTTCGACATACGTTTCGAGAGGTCAGGTATGAGGCGCAATGCGTTGTTGTTGTCTATGGGTCTGGTGTTGTCCGCGTGCAACCCATGGAGTGGCTTGTACGCTCCAATACCCCCATACCAAACGGACGACGAACAACGTGACGCTGGCGCCGACACTCGCGAACTCGAACTGGACGTCGAGGCCGGCGTGGATGTGTCGATTGCCCTGGGCGCGCCTTCGCTTCGACTGGAGGAGACCGTCGACGCCGTCGTCTTGAGCTGGTCCGAGGTGCCTGGCGCCACGGGATATGAGGTTCAGTCGGGGGATGGTGAGTGGGTAGAGGTCGGTGACGCACTCATGTTTACGGATGACGCCGCAGAAGGTGGAACGCTGAGTGGGTCACCCGTGCTCGTGGCGAGCGATGGCACGTCGGATGAGGTCGTGAGCCTCTCGATCGATGGTGACATCGAGGCGGTTCGCGGAGCCAGCCGAAGCTACGCAGTTCGCGCGACGAGAGCTGACGAGGAGGGTCCGCGCTCATCGCCTATTACAGGGGGGCGCTTGGTCGGTGTGATCGACGTCGAATTCAGCGCAGACGATGGCACAGGCGGCTACGTCGTTCTGTCCGATGATGGCGTCCAGGCCACCCATGACGGTGCTCCAATCAATGGGGACCACGTGGGCTACAAAGCTCAGCTTCGCGCCGATGGTGTGGAGGAGGTCATTACTTTGGAGGATACGGGTCGACTCCTCGCGGTCGTTGATGTGGCGGCCGGTGATCAGGTTAGTTGCGCGGTGCTCTCGAACGGCAAGGTCAAATGTTGGGGAGTGAATCGCTTTGGGTTGTTGGGGCATGGGACGACGACCGCGTCCGTCGGGGGAGCTCCTGGTGAGATGCCACCGCCCGACTCTGTCGGACTCGATGACGCAGTGAAGGTGTCTCTTGGTTTGGGCAACGCCGTCGTGTTCGAGGAGGGGGGAGGTGTGAGGATCTGGGGAAACAATCAGTTTGGACAGGTGTATGGAAGCAGCGAGCCCGTGGTCGGTGATCAGCAAGGAGAGGTACCTGTGACGATGCCGTTCGCATACTCTTCAGACGCGCTCGATGGCGCGGTGAAGGACGTGCAAATGGGCTTTGGGCACGCATGTGCGCTGGATTGGGCTGGCCGCGTTTTTTGTTGGGGGGCCAACAACATGGGTCAACTCGGTCGCGGTGACATGAGGTGGACCCCATTGTCTAGACAGAAAGAGGGGTAAAGTTATGTGGATTGAAG
>CAJXPN010000067.1 GCA_913058025.1 uncultured Myxococcales bacterium
GAGATTTCTGCCTGTCTCGTGGGCTCGGAGATGTGTATAAGAGACAGGTTCACGCTCGACTCTGGCCAGACCTGTGAGTTCGGCGCGCGGAGCATATTCCTCATCCAGTCTTCCGAGCCGATCCTGGTCGGCGCGTTCATCTCGGGCCAGTCCACGGTCACGGAGGACGCATCCTTCGGCGACTTCGCCGGCGACCCCGCGTTCTTCCTGCTCCCGCCCGAGGAGCAGTACCGCACGAACTACTCGATCCTCACGCCCGAGACGTACTTCTTCAGCTACGTGACGGTCACGATGCAGCCGGGCTTCTCGCTCACGCTGGATGGTCAGGTGCTCGACCTGAACACGTTCGACTACGCCGTCGAGCCCATCTCGGGGCTCATCCGCGCGCACGTCCCGGTCGACCCCGGCCCCCACAGGCTCTCGGCGCAGGTGCCCTTCGGGTTGGTCGTGTACGGCTACGACGACTACGTGTCGTACGCGTACACGGGCGGGCTGAACCTGAACAAGCTGAGCGTGATCGAGTAGGAGGAGCTCGCTGCGGGGGACGGCGTCGAGGTCTGCTGGGGAGCGCCTCGCGGCGTTCGCGAGACCTCAGCCGCGCTCGAGCTCCTCCTTTAGGAACCTGCCGGTGTGTGATGCGGCGACCCGTGCGACCTCCTCGGGGGTGCCCCGGGCGATGACGTGGCCGCCGCCTGCGCCGCCCTCGGGGCCGATGTCGATGAGGTAGTCGGCGCATTTGATGATGTCGAGGTTGTGCTCGATCATGACGACGGTGTTGCCGGCCTCGACGAGCCGGTCGACGACCTCGAGGAGCTTTCGGATGTCGTCGAAGTGGAGCCCTGTGGAGGGCTCGTCGAGGATGTAGAGGGTGTCGCCGGTGGCGATCTTGGCGAGCTCTCGGGAGAGCTTGATGCGCTGGGCCTCGCCGCCGGACAGGGTCGTGGAGGGCTGGCCGAGGTGGATGTAGTCGAGGCCGACGTCGAGGAGGGTCTCCATGACGCGTCGGATCTTGGGGTGGGGCTCGAAGAGCGCGTGGGCGTCGGCGACGGAGAGGTCGAGGACGTCCGTGATGCTGTGCCCGCGGTAGGTCGAGCGCAGCGTGGCGGCGTTGAAGCGCTTGCCGAGGCAGACGTCGCAGGGGACGTAGACGTCGGCGAGGAAGGACATCTCGACCTTCTGGACGCCGTCGCCCTTGCACTCCTCGCAGCGGCCGCCCGCGACGTTGAAGGAGAAGCGGCCTTTGCCGAAGCCGTACATCTTGGAGGCTTGCAGCTCGGAGAAGAGCGCGCGGATGTGGTCGAAGACCTTGGTGTAGGTGGCCGGGTTCGAGCGCGGGGTGCGGCCGATGGGCTTCTGGTCGATCTCGATGACCTTGTCGAACAGGTCGAGGCCTTCGATGGAGTCGTGGGCGCCGACGGCGCGGTGCTTGGTGTACACGTGGCGCGCGAGCGCGGGGTAGAGGATGTCGTTGACGAGCGTGGACTTGCCCGCGCCGGAGACGCCCGTGACGCAGACGAAGCAGCCCTTGGGGAAGCGCGCGTCGATGCCCTTGAGGTTGTTGGCGCGCGCGCCCTCGATGACGATCGCCTCGCCGTCGTTGGGGCGACGGGTGGCGGGCACGGGGATGGAGCGCCTGCCCGAGAGGTAGTCGGCGGTGACGGTGCCCTCGTGGGCGAGGACCTGCTCGAGGGTGCCCTTGGCGACGATGTCGCCGCCGAGCTTCCCCGCGCCGGGGCCGAAGTCGACGATGTAGTCGGCGACCTCCATGGTGTCGCGGTCGTGTTCGACGACGATGACGGTGTTGCCGCGGTCGCGCAGCCCCCTGAGCGTGTCGAGGAGGCGACGGTTGTCGCGCTGGTGGAGCCCGATGCTGGGCTCGTCGAGGACGTAGAGGATGCCGGTGAGCTCGGAGCCGAGCTGGCTGGCGAGCCGGATGCGCTGGCTCTCCCCGCCCGACAGCGTGCCCGCGCCGCGCGAGAGAGAGAGGTACTGGAGGCCGACGTCCTCGAGGAAGCCGAGGCGGTCGTCGAGCTCGCGCAGGAGCTCGTTTCCGATGAGCGCGTCGGTGCCCGTGAGCGAGACGTCAGCGAGCGCTTCGCGCGCGGTGTCGATGGCCTTGGCGCTGATGTCCTCGAGGCCCAGGCCCTCGAAGCGCACGGTGCGGCTCTCGGGGCGCAGGCGTGAGCCGTCGCAGTCGGGGCAGGCAGCGGGGGCGACGAACTCGCTGAAGAAGTCGCGCTCTGCGGCCTTCTTGGCCTTTGACGCGAGGGTCTCGACCTCGACGGCGATCCCCTTGAAACCTCGCGGCTTCTTTCGGCGCCCCCGCGTCGAGCCGTACAGGACGTAGTTGCGGTCCGCCAGGGAGAGCTCGGCCCACGGGACGCTGAGGTCGAGGTCGAGCTTCTCGCTCGTCTCGAGCAGCGCCTTCCACGCCTTGGAGACCACGGCCGAGTGCTTGAACTCCTTGGCGGCGTTCGTGCGTGGCTTGCCGCCGATGGCCGTGAGCGCGCCGTCGAGGACCGAGAGCGAGTCGTCGAGGACGAGCTGCTCGGCCGAGACCTGCTTGAGCGAGCCCAGCCCGCGGCAGCTCGTGCACATGCCCAGGGGGCTGTTGAACGAGAACGACTGGTGCGTGAGCTCGGGGTAGGCGACCCCGCAGCAGCTCCGCTCGGTGCTCATGAGGGTCTCGGTGTCCTCTCCGTCCTCGCCGCCGCCGGGGACCGCCAGGACGAGCTGCCCGCTGCCGGTGCGGAGCGCCAGCCGGACCGACTCCTCGATCCGATCCGCGGCCGACTCACGGCGGACCAGGCGGTCGACGACCACGTCGATGTCGTGGCGGTAGGTCTTGGCGAGCTTGTCGAGGTCCTCGAGCGCGAGGATCTCTCCGTCGACGCGGGCGCGGGCGAAGCCCTGCGCGCGCATGTCGTCGAAGAGGTCCTTGAACTCACCCTTTCGGTTGCGCACGAGCGGGGAGAGGAGCATGAAGCGCGTGCCCTCCTCGAGCTCGAGGACGCGCGCGACGATCGCCTCGGGGGTGGACGACGCGACGACCTGGTCGCACTTGATGCAGTGCTGGACGCCCAGCTTGGCCCAGAGGACGCGCAGGTGGTCGTGGATCTCGGTGGTCGTGCCCACGGTCGAGCGCGGGTTGTAGCTCGTGGTCTTCTGCTCGATCGAGATCGTCGGGCTCAGGCCCGTGATCTGATCCACGTCGGGTCGATCCATCTGCCCGAGGAACTGCCGGGCGTAGGTCGACAGGGACTCGACGTAGCGGCGCCGGCCCTCGGCGTAGATCGTGTCGAAGGCGAGCGACGACTTGCCCGAGCCGCTGGGCCCGGTGAACACGATGAGGCTACGCTTGGGCAGCTCGAGGTCGAGGTCGCGCAGGTTGTGCACGCGCGCGCCGGTCACGGTCAACGGCGCGCGCGCCTTGCGCGCCGCGGGGGCGCGCTCGGGGGCGTCGATCGACGGCTGATTCGAGTCGGTGGGGGCGCTCATGGGCGGCCTCTCGTCGTGTTTGGGGGAAGCGTGATGCCAGCGCGTCGTGCGCATCATCACGTAGACATGATGCCGCGCGCGCGCGTATGAGCGCATACTGAACGTTTGTACGTGTGCGGGAGGTCGAGCGCAAGGGGTGCGCGTCGAGGGCCCCGGGCGGCTCTACTTCTTGGGCCGTGCGATGATCAGGTCGACCTTCTTGAAGCCGATCTGCTTGACGACGTCGAGGAGCTCTATGACGCGGCCATGGCTGGCGCCCTGGTCGCCGCGCAGCAGGATCTGGGCCTTGGGGTCGCGCTTGTGGAGTTCGAGGAGCTTCTCCTCGATGGAGCCGCCGACGAGCTGCCCGCCGCCGCCCTCGACCACGACCTTTCCCTCGCTCGTGACGCTGAGCGTGACCGGGTCCCCGGTGACCGTGGCCGAGCCGCTGCGGGCCTCGGGGAGGTCGATGGGGATGGACGCCTCACGCGAGGAGGACGAGCTGGCCTGTGAGATCGAGGACGTGAGCAGGAAGAAGATCAGGAGGAGGAAGACGATGTCGATCAGCGGTGTGAGCTCGATCGTGGCTTCGTCTCGCCTCGAGGACGCGCCGCGCAGGTTCATGTGGCCACCGCCTCGGGCTCGGTGATCCCGTCGTCGGGCGCCGAGGACTCGGCGCCCGAGCCGCTCGAGGCCTTGGTTTTCTTTGAGGTCTTGGGGGCCTTCGAGGCCCTTGACGCCATGGCGGCCTTCGAGGCGCCCGTGAAGCCGCGAGGGGAGGCCGTGGGTCCCTCGTCCTCGGCGGTCAGGAGCTCGAGCGCGCGCAGCGCGACGTCCTCGATCTCGACGATGTAGCGGTCGATGCGCGAGAGGATGAACCGGTAGGCGAGGTAGGTCGGGATCGCCACGGTGAGCCCGGCGGCCGTGGTCATGAGCGCGGACCAGATGCCCTCGGCGAGCAGGCCGACGTTGACCATCGACGCGCCGGCGTCCGCCGAGCTGACGACGCGCTGGAACATGCGGATCATGCCGACGACGGTGCCGAGCAGGCCCATAAGAGGCGCGACGGTGGCGATCGACCCGAGCGCGCCCGAGAAGCGCTCCATGCGGTAGACCTGCTGGCGGCCGGCCTCCTCCATGACGTCCTTGATGAGGTCGCGCTCGCGCCCGGCGTAGCGGATGCCGGCCTCGAGGACGGACGCGACGGGGGAGTCGTTCTGGTGGCACAGCGCCTCGGCGTCGGCCCATCGGTGCTCGGTGAGCAGCCTCGAGACGACCTCGAGGAAGCGAGGCGGCAAGATCTTGTTGCGCTGGAGCGACCAGAGCCGCTCGAGGAAGAAGGCGAGCGCGGCGACCGACACGAGGATGATGGGGGGCATGAGCCAGCCGCCCCGCTGGAGGAGTTCGATCGCTTCGTTCATGGGCAGGTCCGCATGTGTTTCAGGCTCCGTGGCGTGACGAGACGTCGAGCACGGACGCCAGGAAGGAGTAGGTCCCCTCCTCGGCATAGTATCGTCGCAGGTCTTCGAGAGACAAACCATTGGTCGCGCAGTACGCGTCGAGGCGTGCGCGCAGCGCCGCGATGCGGCGGCGCACGAAGCCGCGCCCCAGCAGAAGCGTCACGAGCGCGCTCGTGATCGCGACGAGCCATGGGATCGGGGACGTCAGCGACATCCCCCCCGTGGCGGCCGCGATGGGCGGCGCCACGGCGCACACGAGCACGAGTGTGCCGACTCTGGAGTAGATCCGCTGGGCCTTTCGGTCGAGCTCACGCGCGATGGCGCGGTGCGCCTCGAGCGGGTGCTCGCCAGCCTCCGGCTCGCTCGCGTCGTCTATTTGCTCCACGTCGACCTCCTCACTCGCGCTCCGCTGGACTCAACACGCGAGGTCATCTGGTGAATCCCTCGATGTGTCGAGGTGTCGACAACTAGGCTCGCGGTGGGATAAAATCAACCCTACATGTGGTGCGCGTCCTTTGGATGTTCATGAGTGACGCGACCACGATATGGCGCCGCAGCTTCGCTGAGGCCAGCGTCGATGAATTGATGAAGGATGATGCCGCCATGACAGCTGACAATGCGACAGGTTCGACACCTGGCTCCAACGACGCGGAGCTCTCCGAGGTGCTCGAGCGTTACCTCGAGGAGGCGGGCGCCCGCGTCGAGCGCGACGAGGAGTTCCAGGAGCGATACAACCTGGACTTCTCCGTGACCCGGCTCGACGAGGTCTACGCGCACGTCAACCTGGGGGTCCACGTGACGACGTCGCTCGACGACCACGAGCGCATCGAGACGTTCGCGCAGGTCGCGCGCCGCGGCATCGTCCTCAAGGCCCTCTACATCGAGGTCGGCAGCGAGACGGTAGACTCGGGCGCCTTGCTCGTCGCCTTCGGCGCCTGCCTCAGCTTCCTCTTCGACCGCCGCTACCAGCAGGTCAAGGCGATGGGGATGCGCATCTACGAGGACTGCTCGTTCAACTTCTTCGAGCTCGACGAGGCCCTCGACCGCCTCGGGCGCGTCACCGAGGACGACGACCTCGACATCGGCGCGTCCATGGACGGCCGGATCATCGCCTACTTCACCGACAAGGGGTACGGCTTCATCCAGACCGAGGACGAGCGGAAGTTCTTCTTCCACATCGCCAACATCGTCGACGACGAGCTCCGGCAGCGCCTCCCGGGCTACGTCCCCGGCGAGGTCATCCCCGTCGAGTTCCAGTACGGCGGACACGACGGGAAGAAGTACCCCAAGGCGATCAACGTCTCGTTCCCCGGGGAGTGAGGCCCGCGCTCACCAGCTCGCGGAGCGCAGCGTCACCTTCGGCTGCGTGCAGCGGCGCTCGGCGCGGGTCTTCATCCCGGACTTCACCACCTTCACCTTCTTCTTGGCCTTCTTGCGCGCTCCGACGTCGCCGAACGTGACCGCCTTGGTGAATGGCCCCGCGCCGTACGTCTCGCATTCGATGTCGAACTTCATGTCCCTCAGCGAGCGCGGGGCGCGGTTCTCCAACACGAAGACCGCGTGATCCTCGTCCGAGGCCCGCTCGAAGCCGTAGCTGATCCAGCGCTCGACGTCTCGCCGCTGGTTCTTGTGGCCGGACTTGAGCCTGAACTTGATGAGGCCGGCTTCGTCGTCGATCCGAAAGTCGATCCTGCTCAGCACGTTGCGCCCGAGCAACCCCACGACCGGCGCGCCCTCGATCGTGCCGCCGCCGCACGGCGCGCACGTCGAGAACGTGAAAGGCCCCATCGAGACGTTCGCCAGCTTCATCGAGCGCGCCACGCTCAGCCTCGTCGGTCGAGGCCCGTTCGCCGTCATCGTCGTCATCCTCGGCGCGTCCTTCCCGGGCGCCGCGCCGATCTTCTTGGCGAACTCGGGCGTGAGCGTCGTCAGCCCCGCGCCCGTGTCGAAGATGAAGTAGGCCTTCTTTCCCGCGACCTTGGTGGGCACGAACATCACGCCCCCGCTCTCCACGAACTTCAGCGTCGCCTCCGCGCCCCAGCTCGGCGGCGCGGTCGGGTCACTGCCGTTCATTCCCTCGATCACGAGCCCTCCGCCCTCGGCCGGCCCCTTCGCGTCGCCCGCGCCATCGCCGATCCTGATGGGGCTCGAGTCGTCTCCGCCTCCCTCGAAGACCGAGATGCCCTCCTGGGCCCACACCTGCGTGCCGGCGCCGAGCGCGACACAGGCCACGCTCGCTGCCACGATCGCTCTCTTCATGCTGCACTCTCGTCGTCTTGGTTCGTGACCGGTCGTGTGCGCTCCGACGTGCGTGGCTCGCGCTTCATTCAACGCCCGAGCCGCCGCTGGCCATGTAAGGAGTGCCCGATGTTTGGATGCGCGTTGAACTTTCTGGGCGTACCGTGCGTCAGTATGGTGAGGCTAACAACCGCCAGAGCTCGGGTCAAACCGCCCCGAGGTCCGCGCGCAGCACCCACTGGAGTACGTAAGTGCCTGTGATCAAGGATGATCTCGTGTCCTCGGCCCTCGCCGTCATGTCCTTGTGCGTGGCCGTCGCCGTGACGTTCGCGCCTTCGACCGCGCGCGCCGGTGAGTCGACCTCGGACGCGCTCCTGGAGGCCGCCGGGATCACGGCGCCCGAGGGTTGCCTGGCGTTCTCGTCGCCCGCGGCGATGGAGGCGCGCGCCGACGAGTGGCGCGTGGCCATCGACTCCCTCGCGGCGTCCGACCCCGACCTGGTGCTCGGCTGGATCACGGGCACGCGCGAGCCCCCCACGCTGGCGCGCGACGAGTCGCGCGCTCAGCTCGAGTGCATGATCGCCGCGGTCGCCGCGGCCGCGGCCGCCGAAGGCTCGACGCTGCGGCTCGACTACGGCGACGGAGAGGCCGAGAACCGCTCCACGATGCGCTCGTGGTCCAGCCGGATCGAGCGCTCCACGCGCTGGCGCGAGCGCGTCACCGACCACTTCACGCGCTCCCACTACCGCAGCGCCGCAGGCCAGGCGGGCATCTGGCACCGGAAGTTCACCTTCACCAAGAAGCGCTCCTTCAACCGCATCAGCGGGTACGCCGCCGAGACGTGCGGCCTCACCGAGGGCCACACCTGGCGGCCCGACTCCGACCGCCACCGCCGCTGTTGGTTCAAGCTGCTCACGCCGGAGCGCCGCCAGATCGAGATCCTCGGCGCGTCGAGCGCGCCAGGCCTCTCGCGCCATCACTGGGGCACCGACTACGACGTCTTCGGGCTGAACCCGCGCGCGTTCCTCGACGGCAAGGGCTTGAGCGACGAGTACGCCTGGATGCGTGACCACGCCTCCGAGCATGGCTTCTTCCAGACCTACTTCGGGCCCACGCCGGAGCAAGAGCACACGTACATGGAGGAGCGCTGGCACTGGTCCTACTACCCGGTCTCCCACGCGCTGCTCGGCTGGGCCAAGGTCCACCAGACCGACCTCGAGGCGGCGCTCTTCCAGATGTGGGACAAGTACGAGGGGCGGTGGAACTCGTCGGGGCAGGAACGACCGTTCTTCAGCCACTTGCGGACGCACTGGCGCGGCTACGTGCTGACCATCGGGGAACCCGACGGCGCGCTCGAGCATTCTCACGACTGAGCGCCCTCCGACCTCTCCCACGGGCGCACCTCCACCCGACCCGAGGAGCCCTCCGTGCCACTACACCGCCTCGTCCGTAAGGCCCGCGGCGCGGTCGTCGGCCTGACCGCGCGCCACGCCCGGCTCGCCAGCGCGCTCGCCGTAGTCGCCGTCGCCTTCGGCTGCGCCCCCAAAGCCAAACTCATCGACGGCCCCGTCTCCGAAGAGGTCACACGCGGCGTCCAACAGGGGACGGCGACCTTCGACCACTCCGAGCTCGACGCGTTGCTCGTCGCCCACGTCGACGCCGGCGCGGGCCGCGTCGACTACGAGGCGCTCGCGTCCGAGCGCCCCAGGCTCGACGCGTACCTCGGGCGCGTCGCCGCCGCGACGCTCCCCTCGCTCTCGGCGCCCGAGCTCGAGGCGCTCCTCATCAACGCCTACAACGCCTACACGATCTCGCTCATGCTGGATCACCTCGGCGAGGTCACGTCCATCCGCGAGATCGACGACCCGTGGGGAGCGAAGCGTTACACGTTCGGCGGGCACACGGTCAGCCTGGACGACCTCGAGCACGGGCTGCTCCGCCCGATCTTCAAGGACCCCCGGGTCCACTTCGCCGTCAACTGCGCCTCGATCGGTTGCCCCCCGCTCCGCGCGGGCGCCTACACTGGCGTCGAGGTCGACGCGCAGCTCGAAGCCGCCACCCGCCGTACGCTCTCGGACGAGCGCTACGCCCGCTGGGAGGGGGGCGCGCTCGCGCTCACTCGGATCATGAACTGGTACGGCGAGGACTTCACGAGGGAGGGGTGGTCCCCCAGGTCCGGCTCGGTCGCCGGGTTCGTGAAGCGCTACGCGCGCGCCGACCTCGCCGCGAAGCTCGAGGAGGGGACGTCGGTCACGTGGCTGGAGTACGACTGGGCGGCCAACACGTCACGTTGACCGCCCGCGCGCTCACTCCTCTTCGTCGCCGTCAGCCTCGGGCGCTCCTGCGGCTCCTGGCGCGCCGCCTTCACCCGTGAGCCCGGCGGCCGCCGGTGCGACTGCCTCGTCACCCGCGGGCGCGGGCTGGTCGTCGAGGGCGTTGAACCCGCCATGGGTGGACTGGCCGTTGCGGTCCGGCGTGCGCGCGACGGCAGGCTCGGGCTCGGGGCGCATGAACACCCGGTCCTTGCTGAAGATCCCCCAGCCCCAGCGCAGCCAGCCGATTAGGCTGGCGACCAGCCAGAGGGCCCACATCAGCATCGCCACGCGCCACACGAGCAGCGGCACCGAGATCACCCCCGGGGTCGGCAGCGCGCCCGAGACGCGGTCGGCGTACCAGACGAGGCTCGTGTTGCTCGAGCCGGCGCCCTGGACCTGCATGTTCATGTCGAACAGCAGGTTCGCGTGCACGGCGGCGTAGAGCGTGGCGAGCATGACGAACGACGCGAACATCAGCGCGGCCTGGTAGCCGTTGAACCAGAGCCACTGCTTTGGGGGACGATCGCGTCGCCACACCATCAACGAGAACCACGCCACGAGCGGGATCATCGCGAGCGCGGGGAGCTGGCTCATTCCGATCGCGAGCAGCAGCCAGTGGTACGTGCGCAGCGGCAGATGCTTCAACCTCCCGAGCAGCACCGCGAAGATGAACAGCAGGACGAGGTGGCTCCAGAAGAGCACCGTCGGTCCCCAGCTGGGCCCAAGCGTCCAGAGCAGCCAGCGGCCCTGGCCAAGCTCGATCGTGACGGTCACGTTCGTCGCCGGCGCGTCCAGCGTGATCGCCGGCGCGCGCTCGATGACCTCACGATCCCAGGGCTGCATCCAGCTCATGTCGATGGTCTGGCTGCCAGGCCGGATCGGCACCTGTCTCTTATACACATCTGACGCTGCCGACGATCTACTCTGTGTAGA
>CAJXPN010000068.1 GCA_913058025.1 uncultured Myxococcales bacterium
CGTCGGCAGCGTCAGATGTGTATAAGAGACAGGTTCACCCTCCGCTGGCGTCGCGCGGCGCCACGCGTCCACGCTCCACACGTAGAACCGGCCCTTGCTCCCTGGCCACACGACGTCGCAGGCGTCGAGCGTCGGGTTCACCGGGATCGCTCCGCGGTTCGACGGTACGAGCAACACCGGCGCCACGAGCCTCATGGCGATCTGTGCCATCAGCTCTACCTCGCCCGAGCGTCCCAGGCCGCGGGTCGCGCTCGCTGGGAGGACACACAGCGCGCCGCCGAGGTCGTCCGCGAGCAGGCCGGGGAGCTCGGTCACGTTCCCCGAGATCGACTCGAACCGCAGCTCCCCCGTCCAACCCGTCAGCTCCCGGGCGACCTCATGGTCGCTCGGCGAGACCTCGCCGACGCCCACTCGCGTGAAGGTCACGGGCGCGTGTGGGACGACCCGCGACATCAGGAACTCCCCCAGCGGCAGCGCGCGGACGCCGGACGCGTACGGCACGACGAGCCGGGTCGAGTCGGCGCGCCAGCTCGAGGGCGCCCAGCCCGCGGCAGCTCCACGATCCAGCGCCTCGTGGCACCAGCGCCTGGCGTGGGACTCGAGCGCGTCTCCGACAACGAACACCACGTCCGACGCCCCGTCGTCATGGCCCTCAAAGAGCTCGTCGAGCGAGGAGTCTCGCGAGGCGAGCGCGCTGGACGCGCTCGCGACGATCCCGAGCGCCTCGAGCTCCTCGCGCGCGCGCTCCGCGATCGCGTCGAGCTCTGCCAGGCGCTGGCTCCACGCGCTCCAGAGGTTCCGGCTCGACGACGCCTCGGCGGTCGCCCACACCACCACGTGCACCGAGCCGCCGCGCGCCACGAGCCGCGACGCGATCGCGCCGACGTCCACGCCCTCGGTCACCACGAGCGAGACCTCGCGGAACACACCGCTCACCTGGGCTTGTTTGTCTGGTTCACGCATCGAATTAAGATCCTCTCCTGGCCTGTTCACGTCTCAATGAATGTATGAGCGAACAGGCTACAGCACGCCACAGGATGTCATCATGAGCACCGAACTCGTCCAGGTCACGCCGCCCGCCCACCCGTCACGTCGTCGAGGCCGGGGCCGTGAGCTGCTCGTCGCGCTCGGCGCCACGCTCGCTGCGGTCGCGTTGCCGCTCTCGCTCTTCATGGACAAGGGCGACGTCCCGTTGGTCTCGATCCTGCTCTCCGCGCTCGGGCTGGCGTCCATACCGATGGCGCGCGCGAAGGGGTTCGGGTGGCAGGTCGTCGCGCGCGCCGTCTGGTGGCAGTCGCTCGCGTTCGGTTTCATCCTCGGCGGCGCCATCGTGTTCACGGGGGGGTTCAACAAGGACCTCATCGTCGCCTCACCGATGCTCATCGCCGGCGCGGCGCTCGCGCTCTTCGGCGCGGGACGCGTCGGGCTCGACCACGAGAGCGCGCACTTCGTCCCGGTGGCGTTTAGACGCAGCCTGACCGCGTCGCTCGTGATGGCGCTCGCGGACACCATCGCCCTGCTCTTCTACGCCGGGATCGTGATGACCGACCACTCGCCCGCGCGCATGGACACCTGGCTCGAGGCGGCACCTTTCATCGCATCGGCCGCGGTCATGGGCGCCGCGATCCTCGGCCTGTTCCGCCTCAGGCTCTGGGCCCTCGCCCTCAACATCGTGGCCAACATCGTCATCGCGGGCTTCGCCATCACGGGCGTCTTCGACATCCCCGACCCGATCGCCGTCGGGCTCACCGTGACGGCCATCGCCCAGCTCGTGCTGCCGCTACCGCTGCTCGGGCGGATCGTGAAGACCCGCATGGGTTGACGCCCGCGATGCTCGCTCGGGCTGGCCTCAATACGAACCTGAGAAGCCATAGGACGAGCTCCTGTAGCCGCCGAAGGCTTGCCCACCGGCCGAGGACTTCAGGTCTCGGAAAAAGACACCTCTGGCCGACGGCAGCATCGACACGCGTGCGTGCCAGCTCACGGACTCGTGCCTGGGCTGGATGTCGACCTCGCTCCACTCCAGCGTCGCGGGGCCGTCCTGGGTCGCCAGCAGGAAGGGGTGCATGTACTCGACGAAGGCGCGGCGGATCTCGACCTCGGCGGCCTTGAGCTTGCGTGAGACGCGCTGCCCGGCGAGCAGGTCGAGCATGTCCTCCCGGTGCCAGGGCAACACGCACAGCGCGCCCTCGCCGGGGAAGAGCATCGCGTAGCCCGCGTCGTCGCCCTCGAGCGCGAAGCGCTCCTCGTCTCCTCCCTCGAGCGGGCGGCGCGCGATCGTCCCGACGTCGGGCTGCCACGCGACGTGGCCGCCGCCGACCTGCGCGGGGCACACCGTCTCGAGCGAGTAGTCGCCGCCGCCTGGGGTGTGCACCCTCGAGACCCCCGCCATGTGCGCCACGATCGCCGCGCCGTCGGCCGTGGCGAAGAGCTGGACCTCTCCCTCCAGCGCGAGCGCCTTCCTGTTCACGACCTGGACGGAGGACCCGCTGATGAAGCCATCGACGATGACCCCCTTGCACACCGCCGCGAAGCTCCCTCCAGGTCCGATCATCAACTCGACGGGTGTGTTCAGCCAGACGTCCTTGGGGAAGTCGACGTCGCCCGGGTCACCGATCGCGACCTCGCTCCTGCCACCTCCAGGGTACGACTCGAACACGATCGAGGACGAACTCCTGTCGAGGAAGAGCAGGTGCGTCCCGTCCGGATGGAGCGTCGCCTCCTTTTTCTCGAAGCGATCGAAGCGCTCGATGGGCTTCATGTCTGGCAAGCTCCACAGCGTCGTCTTGTCCCACTGGTCGCGAAACGTCAGGACCATGTCGCCCGCGTCGCTCATCGAGACGAAGCCGCCGCGGTGGCTCGCGCGCTCCTTCTTATCGGTCTTGGCCCTGGGCTTCTTGCCGAAGATCACGCGGGTCTGGCCGAAGGCGTCTTGGAAGACGAGGTGCTTCTTGTCCTGGCTGTAGGCGTACATCGGTTCAGGGTCCTTGGTTGCGGGGAGGTCATGAACGAGAGAGGGCGCGTCGTCTCCACCTGGAGACGACGCGCCCTCGTTCTTCGCACGAAACCCACGCGACGTGGATCCTCTAAATCACTCGGCTGCGGCGGGGACGCTGTCGTGTCGGTCGCTCAGGAGCCCGGGCCACACCTTCATGGTGGCCTTGCCGACCATCACGTCGACGAGCTTGCGCACGCGGGTGAACACGCCCTCCTGGACGTAGGGCACGTTGTGCTTCTCGCAGATCTTCTGAACCTCGGGCTGGGCCTTCTGGTAGGCGAGCATCGTGAGGTCGGGCCAGAGGTGGTGCTCGATCTGGTAGTTGAGGAAGCCGTGGAGGAAGTCGTTGACGTTCCCGCCGGTGCGGTAGTTCGCCGTGCCCACGATCTGGTGGAGGTAGAACTCCGCGCGGTTCTTGATGGGCTCGTCGAAGCGGTAGATGTCCTCGCCGGCGTGGTTCGGGACGATGATGATGAACGCGTGGAGGTTCGTCATCGCCTCGGCGAGCGCCATGTTGATCACGGCGCTGCCCCAGGCCCACGGGCCGAGCAGCGCGAAGGGCGCGGGCATCAGCACGAAGCGGACCAGGAAGTAGGGGACCCAGGAGCGCCCCCACAGCTTGTAGCCAGGCGAGGTGAAGGGGAGCCAGAGCTTGACGTCGAACAGCTCGAGGCGCTCACCCGGGGCCTTCTTGTGTCCTTCCTGGTGGAAGTGCAGCTCACCGGTGGTGTTGGGGGCGTAGTAGAGGTACTTCCACGTGAACATGAAGAAGCCGACGATCGCTTTCTTGGCGAAGGTCGGGATGTTCATGTCGCGCAGGAACTCGAGGTTGAGCTCGGGCTGGTCCGGGTCGTGGCTCTCTCCAAGCTTGTAGTGGTGCTGGAAGTTGTGCTCGTGGATCCAGGCGTCGGGCTCGATCCAGTCGAGCCAGTCGATGACGCGGCGCCAACCCTTGGCGAACTTCTTGGAGGTGTAACGCTCCGGCGCGCCCTCGACCTTGTCGTAGCCGCGATGGAGCACGTGGTGGGCGACCATGGCCCAGCGCGCGAACGTCCCCTGGCTGATCAGGTAGGCGGAGACGGGGTTGGGCATGATCCAGGAGGTCGCCCAGCCGACGAAGGTCGACGCGCGACCCCACCGGATCATCTTCTTGAGGTGCGCGACGTCGGCGTCCCCGGACTCTGCGCGCAGTCGGTCGCGCAGCTCGTTGAGGTCCTTCTCCAGGGCCTCCAGGTCGATGTCCAGGGGCTCCACTGCGGGCGGCTCGGGGGATCTCGTCACGGCGTCCTCGTCTCACGCTCGGCGGCCACTCGTCTCCGCCGCCGTCGCGTTCGTCTCTCGGGTTCGTTTCTGGCTCGAACGTTCACGTATTTAGTCGAAGCTCGGGCGTAGCGCCAGACGCGTTTTCGTTGCGTTCGCATGTCGTTGAGCGCGCGTCGAGGCGCAATCCGTGCGCGTTCGGGCGCCGCGGGCCACGATCTTTTCTTTGTTCGTGTCGCGATAAAAAGAGACCTTGGCGACATCTGCTTTCTTGTTCAGTATTGGTGCTCGAGAGGATCGAACCCATCGACGAGGAGCAGGTGATGATGAGAGCGCAGACGACGACACCCGAGACGATCCGTCAGGACACGTTCGAGACCGCGGCGGCGTCATTGGAGGGGTTGGTGCGAGGGGAGGATCCGCGCGAGTACGTGATCAAGGAGCACGGGGCGCTGACGTTCTCGCTGCTGCTCGACCCGGAGGCCACCGGCGCCGCGCACGCCGAGTGCGTCGAGGCGCGAGTGGACGCGGCCGTGGCGTGGCTCCACGGCAAGCTCGGGTCGTTGCTCGCGCCGCGCGTGTTCATCGACTGGCGCTGGAGCGAGGACGTGCTCTCCCGCGGCGGCCTCAAGACGAGGATCTGCGGGACCATCATCTGAGCGCCGGCTTCAGACCAGGCCGAGGCGTATGCCGAGGTCCGACTGGAAGACGCGCTCGGGGTCCCACTCGTCCCGGACCTCCTTCCAGCGCACCCACTCGGGGTACATCGCGCGCATCTTCGGCCTGGAGAGGCGAGCGTCCTTGCCCATGTACACCCGACCGCCTGCCTCGAGCACGAGGTCGTCGAGGCGCTCGAACAGCCTCATGAGCGCGGCGCCCGTGTTCGGGAAGTCCATCGCGAGCGTGATGCCCTCACACGGGAAGGACAGCCCGCCATGGTCTTGATCCCCGAACTCCTTGATCACGCTCAGGAACGAGAACTGTCCCGAGCGGGTGACCTCCTCGAGCGCGGCGCGCACGGCGTCGCGAGACGGGACCACGAACTGGTACTGGAGGAAGCCGCGGGGGCCGTAGACGTAGTTCCAGTTCTGGACGGCGTCGAGCGGGAAGAAGAAGGGCGCGAAGTGGGAGGTCGAGGCGTGCGTGCCCTTGCGCTCCTTGCGGAAGTACGCCTCGTTGAAGGCCGTGATGGTGAAGCGATTGAGCCAGGCGTTCGACTCGAAGTTCTTGCCGTCGGCGATCTTGCCGAGCATCGAGGCGAGGCGATCGACGCCGCCGGCGTCGAACGAGGCGTCCGACCCGGCGTGGCGGCCACGCATCATGACGCCGCGACCCATCGCCTTGCCCCTCTTGACCGTGTCGATCCAGGAGACCACGTGCGTGAAGTCCTTGCTCTTCGAGCTCTCCTCGAAGAAGTGGTCGAGGTTCTCGACGCGCACCGTCTCGACCTCGATCGCCGGCGAGTCCACGCGGTAGAGCTGAATCTGCGCGCTCAGGATCACGCCGGTCAGGCCCATGCCGCCCACGGTCGCCCAGAAGAGCTCGGGGTGGACCTCGCGCGAGCAGCGCACGATCTCCCCGCTCGCCACGAGCAGGTCGATCGCGCGGACGTGGTCGCCGAAGCACCCGTCGACGTGGTGGTTCTTGCCGTGGATGTTGCAGCCGATGGCGCCGCCGACGCTCACGAACTGGGTCCCAGGGAGCACCGGCGGGAAGAACCCGCGGGGCAGGAAGCGTTCGATGAGTTCGGAGAGCGTGACGCCGGCCTCGCACTCGAGCCAGCCTGTCTCGGGGTCGAAACCCAGGATCTCGTCGAGCCCGCTCGTGAGCAGGACGCGCCCCCGCTCGAGCAACGCCGCGTCACCGTAGCTGCGCCCCATGCCGTGGGCGAGGATGGCGTGACCGTCGCGCGCCTCGAGCATCTCGCGTGCGTCTGCGCGCGCCTCGAGCAGCGCGCACTCCGACCTCGTGGTGGGGAAGCGGCCCCACCCCGAGAGCTCCTTCATGGTCCATTGCGTCATCGTCGTGTCCAGTGTCCGGGAAGTCGTCTGCGTTCGGCGCAGTCTTTCAGTGCTAAACAGTACCCGCGCGTGTGACGGTGACGCAACGGATGTCACCCAGGTCGTGTGCCGCGTGGTTGACAGCGTGTTTCCGTCACGACCAGACATGTGTTGGAATCAATAGTGGTATCGAGCAATGAAGAAGACCTCGTCGGAGGAGCCCCAGACGTGAGCGGACGCGAAGACATGAACACGACGCTCGAGCAGCCCGCTCTCGCGTTCTCATCGGTGGCCACGTTCACCGAGGCGCTGTTGACCTCCGAAGGCGGAGACAGCCTCGCCGAAGCGCTCGGCGTCATCGGCGAGCAGCTCGCCGCGCACTCGATCCACATGTGGTCGCTGCAAGCCTCGAGCGGAGACACGCTCGAGCGCGTCTCCAGCTGGCCCACGGACGTCGAAGACACGGCCCCTACGTGCATCTCGGTCTCGGTCTTGCCCAGCGAGATCGAGGCCCGCCTCCGTCTGGGCGACGCCGTCGAGATGCCCAACGACATGCGCACCCGCCACACGATGAACCAGCAGGACGAGCTCGGGCTGTGTTGGGCGCCGATGATGAGCAAGGGGGACCTGACCGGCGTGCTGTGCGCGCGCCGTGAGCGCTCGCGCGGGGTCTGGACGGAGGCGGAGCTCTCGCTGATGCGCGCGACGGCGTCTGTCATCTCGACCTGGACCCAGCGCATGGAGGAGGCGAAGGAGGCGCTCGAGCGCGCCGGCGAGCTCGGTCAGATCCTCACCCACATCGAGGAGGCGGTCTTCAAGACCGACGCCAGCGGCCAGATCACCTACCTCAACAACTCGTGGGAGCGGCTCCTCGACCTCGAGCCCAGCGCGTGCGTCGGCCACTCGCTCGTGGAGTACGTCGACCCGCTCGACCACTCGGGCCTCGTCTCGAGGTTCCTCCCGCTGCTTCGCGAGGAGGTCACGTTCTGTAGGATGAAGCTCCGGCTGCTCAACTCCAGCAAGGCCCAGCGCTGGGTGGAGCTGTTCGCGCGTCGGATCTACTCCGAGGACGGCGTGTTCCTGGGCGCGACCGGCACGCTGCGCGACTTCAGCGAGGAGCGCTGGGAGCAGAAGCTGCGCCGCGAGCACGCTCGAGACGAGGGGATGCGCGGCTTCGCCTCCAAGCTCTCACACGAGCTCAACAACATCCTCCAGGTGACGCTCGTCTCGCTCGAGCTCGCCCGCGGTGACCTCGAGGCCATCATCGGAGAGGCACCCCTCAAGGACGATCCTCTCGTCGACGTCCACGCCGGTCTCGAGCGCGTCCGCCAGGTATCGGCCGAGCTCAACGCGTTCGCCCAGGGCTCCCACACCAACGCGCTCGTAGGGATGAGCAGGGCCATAGACTCGGCCGTCGAGCGCGCGAGGGCGCTTGCGCCCACGGCCAAGGTCGAGGTCGAGCTCCCCGGCATGCTCTGGCGAGGCAAGGGAGACGAGCGCCAGATCGCGCTCGCGCTCGAGCACCTCGTGCTCAACGCCATGGAGTCGTCGAGCGACCCCCAGGTGAACGTCTCCGCGCTCAACGTGAACGTCTCCGCGCTGGACGTGGGCGTGACGGAGCACGGCATGCTCCCGGGCGACTACGCGTGCGTGCTCGTGCGTGACGACGGTCACGGCATGAGCTCGAACACGCTCGAGCGGGCCTGGGAGCCCTTCGAGACGTTCAAGCCCGGCCGACGAGGGATGGGGCTCTCCGTGGCCCGCGCGGTCGCGTCGAGCCACAACGGCGCGCTCATCATGCGCACCACGCCCGGCCTCGGGACCTCCGCCGCGTTCTACATACCTCGCCACCCAGAGTCCTCCGTCGCCGGCTCCCCCTCGCCCTTCTACAAGCGCAGCGGCAAGAAGATCCTGCTCGCTGACGATGAGCCTCGCGTCCGCACCACGCTCTCGAAGGCGCTGCGCCGCGAGGGCTACGACGTCACGTCCGTGGAGGATGGCGCCACCGCGCTCGCCAAGCTCGCTGGCGACGACTCCTACGACCTCGCCATCTTCGACTACATCATGCCCGGCCTCCACGGCCTGCCCATGCTCGAGCTCGTGCGCGCGAGGTACGAGGACCTCCCCATCCTCGTGTGCACCGGCGACCGCCTCGGCGCGCAGTCGGTCACGCGCGCCTTCCACGACGTCCCTGTCCTGCTCAAGCCGTACTCCGTGAGCCAGATCAAGGCGCTCCTGATGGAGCTCCTGTCCTGACGACGCAGGCCTGCGCTCGGTCTCGAAGCTGACCGCGCTCGACGCGGTCGGCGCCCGCGTCTAACATGAGACGACGTGGACGAACTCGGAGGTGTCTAATGGACACGAAGATGCGCGCCTGGGTGCGCCGTGGGAGTCGAGCCGGGGTGGAAGAGGTCGACGCGCCGGCCCTCGAGCGTGAGGACGACGTGATCGTGGAGGTCCTGCTCGCTGGGATCTGCCGCACGGACCTGTACGCCGCGCGCGGTCTCCTCCAGACGCCCGACCCGCTCATCCTGGGGCACGAGTTCTCAGGCGTTGTCGTGGCCGCGGGTCCCCATGCCAGCTCACGCGAGGGCGACCGCGTCGCGGTCATGCCCGTGCGCCACTGCGGCAGCTGCGCGACGTGCCTGTCGGGTCGACCCTCAGCGTGCCCGGCCTCCAGGATGATGGGAGTCGACCTCCCGGGCGCGTTCGCGCGCTACGCTCGCTCGCCCGATCGGTTCGTGTACGTGGTGGGTGGGATGGGCGCGGAGCGCGCGGCATACGCCGAGCCCGTGGCGGCCTCGCTCGCGCCGACGACGCTCGGGCTCGACCTCGCCGCGCCTGTGCTCGTCGTCGGCGCCAGCCGCATCGCCGAGCTCACCGCGCGCGCCATGCGCGCGCTCGGGCACGAGCGGGTCGAGGTCCTCGGCCCCGATGAGATCTCACGAGGCGGCGACCACGCGGACGCGTGGCCCGTGGTCGTCGAGACGTCGACGCGACCCGACGCGCTCGGCGCGGCCGTCGACGCGTGCGCGCCAGGCGGCGTGTTGGTGTTGAAGTCGCGCCCGCCGACACACGTCGAGCTCGACCTGAGGCGCGCGGTCCAGAAGGAGCTCACGCTGCGTGGCGCCCACTACGCGCCCTTCTCGGCGGCGCTCGAGCTGCTCGCTGACCCAGGCTTCGCCGTCGACGACCTGTTGGGCGACGCCCACCCGCTCGAGGCGTTCCTCGAGCTCGCCGAGCGGGGCGCGGAGCATGGCGAGACCAAGGCGTTCCTCGATCCGAAGAGGTAGGCGGATGTGTGGAGTCGCCGGGTTCGTGGGGCATGATCCAGAGGCGAGGGCGCACGCGCTCGGCGCGCTCGCGGCGCTCGCGCACCGCGGCCCCGATGGCCAGGGCTCCTGGTTCGCGCCGGACGGGCGCGCGTGGTTGGCCCACGCGAGGTTGGCGCTGCGAGACGTCAAGGGGGGCGCTCAGCCCATGCGCAGCGAGGACGGGCGCGTCTGGACGAGCGTGAACGGTGAGATCTACGAGGCGGCGCGGTGGCGCGCGTGGCTGCGCTCACGCGGACACACGCTGCGCACCGGGAGCGACTCCGAGCTCGTGGCGCACCTCTACGAGGAGCTGGGCGCGGGGTTCGTCGCCGAGGTACGAGGGGAGCTCGCGTTCGCGCTCTACGATCGCGGCGCGGGGGTCATGGTCGCGTGCAGAGACAGGTTCGGGATCAAGCCGCTCGTGTGGGCGCGCGTGGGCGCCGGCGTGGCGGTCGCGTCGACGACGCGTGCGCTGTTCGCGATGGGCGCGGCGCGTGGTTGGGACGAGGGCGTGGCCGCGCACTGCCTCGCGATGCAGTACGAGCCGCCCGGGCGCACGCTCTACGCGGGCGTCCACGAGGTCGGGCCTGGCGAGGTCATGACGTTCGACGCGGGCGGGCCGATCGCCACGCGCCGCTACTGGGAGCTCGGCTGGAGGCCCGAGGACGAGCTCTCCGAGGAGGTCGACGTCGACCGCGTCCGCGAGCTCCTCGCGGACGCGGTCTCCGAGCGGCTCGTCGGCGACGCGCCCGTGGGATTCTACGTGAGCGGCGGGATCGACTCGTGCGCGGTGCTCGGCGCGGCCGTCGAGCTGGGCGCGGCCGCGCCGGACGCGTTCACCAT
>CAJXPN010000069.1 GCA_913058025.1 uncultured Myxococcales bacterium
GGTGTACGCGGTCGTGGGGGAGGTCCTCGAGGTCGTCCCACAGGCGCAGCCCCCCGAGCGCGCACCACGCCGCGACGCCCCGCGCGATCGCGAGCGCCCAGGAGCCCCCGAGGTCGAGCGGGAGCGTGCTCGCGAGCGTCAGCGTCGCCGCGACCGGGAGCCAGAGCGCGAGTGAGAACCGGCCACGGCGCCACGACCGGAGCTGGCGAGCGCCTTCAGTCCAGGAGGTGGACATGGCCCCGGTCTCCGTCGACCCTGAGCGCCGACTTCTGAGGGATGGCGGTGGTGGCGTTCGGGACGGCGATGACCGAGGGGATGCCGAACTCGCGCGCGATGATCGCTCCGTGCGAGAGCATCCCGCCGCGCTCCATCACGAGCCCGCGCACCAGGAACAGCACCGTCGCCCAGCCGGGGTCGGTCTGCGGTGCCACGAGGATGTCGCCCGCCTCGACGTGGTGGAAGTCCTCCTTCGAGAGCGCCACGGCCGCGCGACCCGTGACGACCCCACCCGCCGCCGCGATGCCGGTCAGCGTGGAGCCGTCGGCGCCCATGTCCTGCACGGAATCTGCGGGCTGCTCCATCTCCTCGGCCATCGACGGGTCCCAGCGCTCGCCGACGGGCAACCTGAAGGAGGGCGGGGGCGCTGGCCACTGGCTCTCTCGGGCGTGCTGGGCCTTACGCTCGGCGATGACGTCGTTCGGGATCGTCGCCCCGTCGCCCACCGCGAGGATTTCTTGCCAGTAGAGGAAGAAGACGTCGTCGGGGTCCAGGACGAGCTCGTCCTGGTGCCAGCGCGAGCCGAGCGCGAGCGCGACGCGACGCAGGCACCGGTAGAGGAGCGCCTGCTTGAGGCGCGAGCGCTCACGGAGCGCGAGCGAGCCGCCGGTGGCCTGCTGGAGCTTCGCGAAGACGAACGCGCGCGCCGGGTCGAGCTCGGCGGCGAGCTCTGCGCTCTGGGCCAGTCGCTTTCGCCCCTGCGCTTCGATGACGTGGTCGGGGCCGTCGGATTCGATCTGGAGGTAGGAGCGTAGCATGTCTATGACGGACCCTGGGTCCTCCTGGAAGCTCGAGACCGTGAGCATGAGCTCCCCGGTGCAGCGGAAGCCCCAGTCGTCGAGGAAGGTCTGGAGCGGACCCCCGAGCGGGTGGTCTTCGTCCATCCGGGCGCCGTCCCAGCCGAGCGCGTCGAGGATCGCCTGGGTGTCCTCTTCGAAGAGCGCGCGGAGCGCGTCGTCGCCGTGGACGAGGCGCGAGAGGCGCCAGAGGTGACGCGGCGGCTCGCTGCTCACGATGTCGGGGAGGCCCCGGAGCAGGCCATGGAGGAGCACGTTGGAGTCGCCCTCGAAGTGGCGCCCGAGGAACCACTCGAGCGCGCCGCAGCAGACCATACACGCGCCGTCGGAGAGGCCGGCGCCGATCCACTGGCTGTTACGGATCCGGCTGAAGCCCGCGACCCGCGCGATGAGCGCGTCGGCGTCCAGGCCCGCGAGCTCCTCGACGGTGTTCCTGGCGGCGTAGCTGTCCACGGTCGCCTCGAACGTGCGCACCTGCTCGGGGAGCCTCGAGTACTGCCTGGTGACCTGGGCCGCGATCGCGACCATCTCGGCGACCTCGCTCACGCGACCCAGGCGCCCCCTGCCCCAGGTCATGTCCTGAGCGCGCGCCTCGGTCTGGTCGGTGACGCCGACGAACGCGTTGAACCAGTCGGCGAACATGTCGCCCCAGGGGGCCATGCGCATGACCGCGTGGATGTTGCTCACGTTGTAGTAGAGGCGCTGGCCGTGGACCTCGACGATCTGGCGCAGCGGCGCCTCCATCGCCTCGACGCGCCGCGGCGAGAAGCCGTAGGCCACGGCGATGGCGCGGAAGTAGTGGTAGTAGCTCGCGCGCGCGACCGACTGGAGCAGCGGGCTGACGGGGCCAGGGAAGTTCTCGTTGATGTTGGAGTTCGAGTAGACGACCCGGTCACCTCCTTGCTCCTCGGGCGCGCGCGCCCTCGGCGCGGCCACTGTGATGGGGCGCGTCTGGAGCACGTGGAGGGTGCCCTCCGGGTCGAACGTCCACTCGATGTCCTGGGGCGCCTGGCCGAGCTCCTCGAGATCGAGGCACGCGGCGGCGAGCTCGCGGACCTGCTCAGGAGTCATGAGCGCGCTCTCCGGGGTCACCCTCAGGTCACCTCGAGGTGAGCGTTCACCTCGGCGCAGGAGCAGCACCTCGGGCGTGACCTCGCCCGACACGAGCGCCTCACACCCACCCGCGACGTACTCGACGCGCATGAGCTCGTGGTCCTCGGGCGAGGCCGTGAAGGTCACCCCCGAGACCGCGCCCTCGATCTGGGCCTGGACGATGACGGCCATGCCACGCAGCGTGACGCCTCGGGCCTTCTGATAGGCCATCGCGCGCGCCGAGTAATACGAACACCAGACCTTCTTGACGGACTCGATGAGCGCGTCCGCGCCGCCGACGTCGAGGAAGCTGTCGAGCTGTCCTGCGAACGAGGCACGCGCGCCGTCCTCACCGACCGCGGAGCTGCGCACGGCCACGCGCGCCCAGCCCTTGTCAGCGAGCAACGGCTCGAGCGCGGCGCGCAGGGAGGCATCGAGCGGCGTGGACATGAGCCACGAGGCGATCCTCGCCGACGCGTCCTCGAGCCCCTGCGGGTCGTCCAGGCGCACGCCGCGCGCGAGTTCGGCGATCGCGTCGGCCTGGCCGCTCGCCTCGACGAACGCCGCGAAGTGGCGCGCCGGGACGACCACGCCGGGGGGCACGTTGATGCCCTGTGCGAGCAGGCGTTGCAGGGACGAGGCCTTGCCTCCCGCCTGGGTGAGCGTGGAGGCATCTTCGAGTTCGATGAGTGTCATCCGGCCCTCTTCTTTACGCCGAGTTTATAGAGCGCGAAGCTGAATACGGCGTGGATCCCCGGGCCGACGACCAGGCATGTCAGCCAGACGGTCCACGGCAGGGGGACACACAGCCAGACGGCGAACAGCGCGCCGAGCAGTGAGTCCGTGCGGTCGAGCGCCAGGCACACCAGCGCGAGCTTCTTGCTCGGCGGGGCCTGGCCGGGGGCGACGTCGAGCTGTCGCTTGAGCATCGAGTTCGGGAGCTCGCCGGCCATGAACCCGAAGCCGGTGGCCAGGCCGAGCGCCGCGTAGCCGAGCGGCGAGAGCGCCCAGAGGCCCTCGGCGGCGCCCGCGAGCGCGGCGAGCTGTGAGAAGATGACGAAGCCTGCGCCCGAGGCCGGGACCATGACCATGAAGCCGCGCAGCGTCTTGTTCGCGCCAAAGAGAGGCTTGCCCCGAAGCGTCCGACCGAAGTCGACGCGCTGCGTGAAGCGCTTCGAGGTCGCGCTGCGGAGCCAGAGCACCTGGCAGACGCCGGCGAAGCTCAGCGAGGCGATGAGAAACAGCGTCGCGTGGACGGGGTCCGGCATCATGAGGCCCTCCACGGTGGGCGCGCCGCGGGCGGAGTGGGGTGCGTGTGTGAACGGGGCGAACCTATCCCCAGGCGCCTCGGGAGGGCAAGGGGAGCGTGGGGCGGTCGGTTACCAGCGCCCCGATGTCGGATGTAGCCGTGGTCGGCAGGTGGTGTAGGCTTGCGCCGCGTGCCTGGAACAAGGCGTTCGAGGTATGGGGTTCCAGGTGGCCTGGTTTATCGAAGAGCTGAGGAGAGGTGGCGATGAAGTCGATAGAGCGTGTGTTTCTCGTCGGGGGCGCGGTGCGCGATCTGCTGATGGGTCGTGACCCCAAGGATCGCGACTACGTGGTCGTGGGCGAGACGTGTGAGTCGATGCTCGCCAGAGGATTCTCTCGAGTGGGGGAGGACTTCCCGGTGTTCCTCCACCCCGAGACCGGCGACGAGTACGCGCTCGCGCGCACCGAGGTCAACGTGGCCGAGGGCTACAAGGGCTTCACGACGCGCATCGAGGGGGTCTCACTCGAGCAGGACCTGGCCAGGCGGGACCTCACCATCAACGCGATGGCGATGGAGGGCGACCGCCTCATCGACCCGTTCGACGGGCGGGGTGACATCGAGGCTGGGGTGCTGCGTCACGTCGGCGAGGCGTTCGGTGAGGACCCGGTTCGCGTGCTGCGCGCGGCGAGGTTCGCGGCCCGCTACGGCTTCGAGGTCGCGCCCGAGACGACGGAGATGATGCGGCGTATGGTGGAGCGCGGAGACCTCGACGCGCTCACCCCCGAGCGCGTGTGCCTCGAGATGATCAAGGTCCTCGGGGAGGACGTCCCCTCGCGCTTCTTCCGCGCCCTGGAGTCCGTCGGCGCGCTCCGGGTGGTCTTCCCCGAGCTCCACGGGCTGGTCGGTGTGCCTCAGCCAGTCGCCGAGCACCCGGAGGGCGACGCGTTCGAGCACAGCATGCTCGTCCTCGACCAGTGCGCGCTCCTGAGCAAGGACAAGGAGACCCGCTTCGCCGCGCTCGTGCACGACCTCGGCAAGGCGGACACCCCCGCCGACGTGCTCCCCGAGCACCCCGGGCACGAGCTCGCGGGCGTGCCCAGGGTCGAGCAGATGTGCGCGCGCCTCAAGCTCCCCAACACCTTCCTCACGGCCGGTCGACTCGCCTGCACCTACCACACCCGGATCTACCGTGTGCGTGAGGAGCGCGACGCGGGGGAGGTCGTCGCGATGATGCGCAAGCTCAAGGCCAACCACACGCTCGAGCACGTGGAGAGGCTGGCGATCGTGGGCGAGGCGGACGCGAAGGGAAGGGGGGAGGCCTCGGCCCAGGAGTACCCGCAGGCGGACTTGCTCCTCGGGCTCGCGCGTGAGTTCGCTCGCTTCGACGCGCTCCCCGTCGTCGAGCAGGCCCGTGAGAGGGGCGAGGTCGCGGGACCTCAGATCGCCCAGGCCGTGAGCCAGGCGCTGTGTCGGCACATGTCGCGCTACATGCAGCTCGAATGAGCGCTCGGCTCCACCAATGGGTGGTCCTCCAGCCGTCACCGGTACGCTCCATGCACAGCATGTCGATCCGAGTCTGAACGGCGCACTTCGTGCGCGCGACAGGCCAGGCGGTGCCTTCGAGAAGGGCGCCGGAGTGCAACGCATCCCAACGTTTCGAAACACATCACCGCGCGAGGCGCGGGCAAGGAGACCACAGATGGCCACTGAAGAGATCACGTACGGGCTGATGCGGAAGATGGAAGGGCTCGAGGACATGGAGGAAGCCGAGCGACGCGTACGCGCCGCGCTCGCTGAAGAGGGCTTCGGGGTGCTCACCCGGATAGACCTCCAGGAGACGTTGGCGAAGAAGGTCGGCGCCGAGATCGACGAGTACGTCATCCTCGGCGCGTGCAACCCCCAGCTCGCCCTCCAGGGCGTGACCGCCGAGCGCTTCCTCGGGCTCGTGCTCCCCTGCAACGTCGTGCTCACTCGCCGCGAGGGCGCCGGCGGCGTCGAGGTCGCCGCGCTCGACCCTCGCGCGATGTTCGGGATCGTGGGCGCCCAGGGCATGGAAGACCTCGTCGCCGACGCGACCGCCCGCCTCGAGCGCGCGCTCGCCGCCGCGTGAGGCGTGTCGTTCAGTAGAGTCGCTTGACGCGCAGCACCGCGTCCTCGCGGCCCTTCACGATGAGCGTCCACATCGCCTCGCCCATGACGACGCTCTCGCCCTCGAGCGAGTCGTCGATCTCGCTGACCATGGCGTGCGTCGACCGGAGGCCTCCGAGCCAGGCGCGCTTGTCGGAGACGTAGATGAGGTCGTCGACCTTGGCCTCGAGCTGCTCGGCCAGCGCCCTCGAGATCCTGATGATCGGTAGCTGCCCGACGCCTCGGTAGTCGGCGAGCTCGTCGTCGCGAGCGGCCGTCGGGTGTGCCCAGTCCGACTCCTCTTCGCTACCTGCGGCGCCCTTGTAGTGGAAGATCGCGTCGCTGATCGTCCCCCAGACGAGGCCCTTGATGTCCTCGAGCTTCTTGGGCTTGGTGAACAACGAGACCCCGACCCCGATGACGAAGCAGACCACGAGCCCGAAGAAGCCGCGCATGAACTTGTACTGGTTCTTCCCGGCGAGGAACTCGTCCGGGTCGACGTCGAGCATCGGGACCCCGTGGGCGAACGGCGTGATGATCTCGGGCACCAGGATCGAGAAGAAGATCACCGCCGAGCCGCCGATCATCGTCGCGACGGCCGCCGCCGGGGTGAACCTGCGCCAGAACACGCCGAGCAGCAGCGTGATGACAAGGGGAGGGGTCACGGCCGCCGTGAACGCCCCGTGCGCCGAGTAGATCGACTTGAACGAGGCGAAGACGGGCACGAGCCCGACCCCGATGACCGCGATCGCGACCGAGGTCATCCTCGCGGCCTTCAAGAGGTCGCGCTCCTCGGCCTCGGGCTTGATCGGCTTGTAGATGTCGTTGACGACGATCGCCGAGATCGCCGTGATCAGCGTGTCGACCGTCGACATCAACGCCGCCGTCAGCGCGGCCATGATCAGGCCGAAGACGCCGGGCACGGCGAGGAACTCGGAGGCGATGAAGAACGCCTCGGCGCCGTCGAGCTCGGGCAGCACGCCCGCGTGGCTGAGCGCCTTGCCGACCCAACCGCCGGACGCCACGACGACGGCCGCGATCGGCATCAGGACGATCAACATCGTCACCACCGCGCGCCGCGAGTCCTTGACCGAGCGCGCCGCCATCAGGCGCATCACCATCCCCTGGTTGAGGAAGTAGAACATCGCCGAGTTCGCCATCGCGTCCTGCCAGAAGATCCCGACGGCCGGGAGCGCGGGGTCGGCGTTGAAGGCGGGGAAGGCCTGGCGGTGTCCCCTCGGCAGGTGCGACCAGAAGACGTCGAAGCCGCCGAGGTAGTCGATGCCGAGCACGAGGATCAGCATCCCCGTCGCCAGCAACATCACGCCCTGGAAGAGGTCGGTCATGATGACGCTCGTCTGACCGCCGAACGTCACGTAGGTCGCGGAGATCGCGGCGACCCCGGCGCTGGCCCAGAACACGGGCCAACCCACCAGGATGTTGAGCGCCTGCCCCATCGTGAACAGGTTGATGCCGACGTAGCCCACCAGATAGAAGAGCAGGAGCCCCGTCGCGAGGTTCCTCGAGAGCGGGTTGAACCTGCGCGCGAAGTACTCCGGGATGCTCACGACCCGGGAGAAGTAGAGGATGGGGAGCCAGCCGAAGATCAGGAACGGGACCCAGAACCAGTCGTTCATGTAGGTCTGGGTCGACGCGAGGCCGTACTCGTAGGCGATCTTGGAGTACTTGACGAAGCTGTACGAGCCGATCGTCGTGGCGACCAGGCTGAACGCGATCAGCCACCACGAGAAGCGCTGGCCGCCGAAGAAGAAGTCCTTCGTCGTCGTCTGCCCCCGGCCGAACCACGTCCCGATCGCGAGCATCGCCAGGAAGTAGCCGATCATGATCCCGTAATCGAGCGTCGTGCCGAGCTGACGCTTCTCGAGCGGGTCGCCCGTGTACGCGACCGCCTCGGCTTCGACCATCGGCGCGTACTGGAGGTAGCCCTGCACGCCGGCGAACAGGAAGAGCCCTCCCATGCACAGCGCGAGGTTCCTCAAGCCCGACCCCGAGAGCCCGACGTAACCCTGACGCCAGGCGTAGAACATCCCGGTGAAGAAGACGATGCTGCCGACGGCGTACTGATACAGGTATGGATCCACGATGAACCCTCCAAGGTGGCTTATTTTTTGATGAAGATCGGTCCTATCATCGCATCACGATTGATGTCCACGCCGTAGCCCCGCGGGCTGCGCGCTGACAATCGAGCCCAGGCGTCGACTGGACTGCCTGGTTGGGAGCCGGCACGATACGGTACGACTTCTTTCGTCCATCTATCCCACCTCGCGCTCGCGCGTGCGGTGGTCACGACCAGGTGTGCTCATGAAGGTCCTCATCATTGGCTCGGGCGTCGCGGGCTCGGAGGCCGGGACATACCTCGGGCATCACGCGACCGAGCCGCTCGAGGTCGTGGAGGTCGAGTGCGAGCCCGGGCGTCGCTTTGGCGGGTGGGCCTTCCAGAGCTTCCCGGACACCGAGACCACCAACCTCGCGCTGCGGAAGATGTACCTGGGGCGGGACCCCGAGGAGATCTCGAGGTGGTTCGATGATCCCGAGGTCCGCGCGTCCTGGCCCGAAGCGTACCGTGAGGTGCGCTTCTCCGTGGATCGACCGGTCCCACGCGCGCTCGTGCAGCGGTACATCGAGTGGCGCCGCTCCCAGGTCCACAACCCGCTCGTGACCTACAGCCACGTCTCCGGTGAGGCCATGCGCGTGCGACAGCGCTGCCACGACGCCGTCTCCGTGGAGCTTCGCTCGGGGCGTGTCCTCGAGGCCGACGCGCTGATCATGGCCTCGGGCTCCATCGCCGTGAAGGTCCCTCCCTACTTGGAGGCGTGGCGTGACCATGAGCGCGTCGTCATCGACCCGCTCGTGCTCGAGGGCCACCAACGTCGACAGAGCATCCCACCCGATGCGCGAGTCTTGATCCTGGGGACAGGTCTCACAGGCGAAGAGCAGGCCAACATCCTGTACCGACGCGGGCATGAGGCGTTGACGTTGCTGTCGCGCAACGGCCACCGCCACTACACCTACGATCAGGACCAACACAACCAACCCCTTAGCCTGGACCACGCCCCCGACCTGATGCACGCCGAGACCCCGGAGGAGTTCGATCAGGGACTGTCTGATTTCTACACGCGGTTCCTGACACAGGGGCACTCTCGAGAGGACATCCTGGCGGCGCTGCGCCCGTTGTGGGGAGACGTCAGGGCCAACCTGGGGGGCTGCTACCAGACCGCTCAGGTGCTCCGCCGCTTTCGACGCTCACTGGCCGTCAACTCGATCGGCGTGAGCCATGAGGTGGCCGCGCAGCTCGAGCAGGCGGAGGCCGACGGCGCGCTGCGCGTGGTGCGCGGACACATCCACGACATCACTGAAGACCGCGGGTCCTTTCACGTCAAGTACGACCCCGATGGTCCCGACTCCGGCGAGGAGCTGCGCACCCTGGAGGTCGACTGGATCGTCAACGCCGTCGGCCGAAACATCATCCGGCACCCCATCTGGGAGGGGCTGCTTCGTGATGGACTGGCCAAGAAACACGCGGGCATCGGCGTGCGCGTCTCAGAGGACGGCCAGCTCATGGACGCCGATGGCGACGCCTCCGACGTCATCTGGGTCGTCGGCATGGCGCGCGCCGGCGACCACGCCTTGCGCCACGGGTTCCTGGGGAACACCGCCTTCAACGTCCCCCAGGTCCGCGAGCACCTCTACGACACCATGGACGCGATGCTCGGCCGCCCATGTCCCACACACACCAACCGGCTCGAAGAGGTCCTCTTCAAGATCACCCACCACGGCCGCGACGCTCGCCTCGTCCACGGCGACGAGACCCCGTTGATATGGGCCGTCAGCGAGGGGTACTCCGAGATCGCGCTCGCGCTCGTCGAGGCAGGCGCTTCACTCGACGCGCGCAACAGCCGAGGAAACACCGCGCTCATCCGCGCCGCGTGCGAGGGCCGCCTGGCCCTCGCGCGCGCGCTCGTCTCCGCAGGCGCAGACCTCGACGTTCAAAACGAAGACGGGTACACGGCGGTCATCCTCGCCAGGCGGCGAGGGCACTCCCACATCGTCGAGTTCTTGCTCGAGGCCGGCGCCCAAACCCACCACACTACCCGATGGGGCACGTCCTTTACCGACCCGGGGTCCTCCCCGAAGTCGCCCTTGCTCGGTCCACGCGACGAACATCTCGAGGCGGACATCCTCCACACGCTCGGTGCCTGATGGGTGAACTCGGCGTCGCCCGCCGATGCACGAAGCGTCCCGGAGAGTCACTCGAAGGCGCCGATCTGGGGGCGGTCACACGAGACGGGGTCGTCGCGCTGTCTCATTGTATTGAAGGTCGAGACAGGTCAGTGTCGTCGGTGAATCATGACGGGTCTCCATCTCCGACCCGGTGGTTCCATCGAAGCGATATCGAAGCGATCCAACCCGGTCCCACGAGGACCACTACGACAGCGAGGGCAGTATGACGGATCAGGCAAAGACCGTGTGGGTGAAGTTGCATGGACCATCCAGGCTTTGGTACGTCCTGCGCGACTGGCTGTATGGCGGAGCGTCCGTGGAGTCTCACTTCGAGTCCAAGGACGACGCGATCGCCCGCGCCCACGAGGTCGCTGACGAGCACGACGCGCAGGTCAAGGTCTACGAACCGTCGACCTAGAGCCCTCGAGTCCACCGACGCAGTCAGGTCTCCTCGCGGACCCCTTGGATATCGCGATATCGAGGGGCACCCAGACGAATCGAGCGCTGTCTCTTATACACATCTCCGAGCCCACGAGACAGGCAGAAATCTCG
>CAJXPN010000070.1 GCA_913058025.1 uncultured Myxococcales bacterium
AGATTTCTGCCTGTCTCGTGGGCTCGGAGATGTGTATAAGAGACAGCGCCAACGTGACGGGCGCGACGCGGTCGAAGGCGTCCCTGATGATGCTCCTGGCCTGGGCGTCCGTGGGCGAGGTGCCGGGCCGCGTGATCGTGGCGACCAGCCGGCCGTCTGGTCCCAGGACCTCGACGACGAGCTCGTCGCCTCGAGCGCTCACGATGAAGAGGCTCTCGAGCGACGCGCGCGTCATCAACGCGACCGCGCGCGCGCGGTCGCCCGAGAGAGCCCCGGAGGCCATGGGCTGCGTCCCGTCGAAGGCATCTCGCACGACGCGCGCGTCCCTGAGGTCGACGTTCGGGCTGCGTGAGAGGACGCCGTCGAGCGCGCCCGTCGAGAGCCGCCCGCCGGGGTCTCGCGTGAGCACGCCGACCGATAGCGGGGCGGGGGAGGGCTGATCGGCGCGCGCGTCGTGCGCGAACGTGAGCGTCGCCATGGCCGCGCTCACGGCCAGTTTTCGTGTGTGTCGGTTCATGGGTTCCGTCCCAGATGCCGCGCCGTAGCTGTGAGATGTGGTCTGAGATGGGGCATGGTACTCGGAAGAGGCACAGGGTTCAGGTGCTTCTTCGATCGTCGAGGTGATGTGGTGGGTGAGGCGCCGAGCAAATTCAAGATCGCGAGCCGCGCGCTCTTGAACCTCCTCAAGGGGATGACGCTCTGGTCGGCGCACAACCTCGTGATGGCGGTCGTGATCGCGTGCACGCTCTCCGTGCCCCTCCTGACGCTCACGCTCCTCGAGCTCCTCTCGCCGCTGTTCGCGGCGTACGCCGTGTGGTGGGCGATACCCTACTCGTACGCGGTGCCTGTGGCGGGGCTCGTGTATGCCATCCGGCGCGTGCGCGCCGTGGCCGAGGACGTCCCCGAGATCGGCGAGTCGTTCCAGACGTTCCGAGATCTGAGGGACGACACGTGGGACGTCCAGGAGCAGGGAGGAGGGCTCAGCGTGGTGGAGGATGCGTCGACGAGCGGAGGATTGAGCGTGAGCGCCGCGGCGACCCGAGGCGACCTCGCCACCTCGTCCGCGGCGGCGGCTTCCGCCCGACCCGCGCCCGCGTCGGGCGCCCATGTGTACGACGCGCCACCGACCGACGACGAGTCGACCCCCGCCAAGGGCTTCTTCACGATCCTCTGGAGGATGTCGCGGGGCCTGTTCTGGGTCTGCGCGGCGTTCATCTTCCCCTCGTGGTGGTTCGCCGCCGTGCTCGGCGTGCCTCCTGACGAGCCGCGTGTCGTCGGCGTGGGGATCTTCTTCTTGTTCATGTCGTCGATCGGCGCGGCGACCTACCACGGTCACGCTCTAATGAGCGATGACGCGCTCGAGGAGCGCCACAACACCGCACGAATGTTCGGGATACTCGCGGCGCTCGTGATCGTGCCCATCTCCTTCCTCAGCTTCTCGCTGCTCGTCGCGCTCGAGCTGCTCGTGCCGCCGCTGCTGCTCATGGGGATCGCGTGGGCGTGGTCGCGTACGCGTCGGCCGAGGGACGTGTGGGCAGAGGATGTGATCGAGGACCTCCGACGCGAAGCGGCGCGCGCTCCGGAGGCCGATTCGCCTACGGCTCGAAGCTCCGAGTCGTCTGGTGATGCCGTGCTCTCGTTCGATGGCGAGCGCGCGCCAGACTCCGTGAGCGTGGAGCGGTCCGTGGATGCCTTCGAATGAGTATTTCATCGTATGAGTAGTGAAGAGCCACCCGAGTCGAAGGAACTCGCCAGGAAGAGGCGCCATGCGATGACGGCGGCGAACCTTCGCATGCTCAAGGGGGTCGCGCGCTGGTTCACCCAGGGCGTCGGCGCGGTGATCGCGTCGTCTGTGGTGATCATCGCGCCTTGCGCCTTGAGCGCCTCGCTCATTGTCTCCTCCCCGGCGCTGTCGTTCGTATTCGCGATGGTGGCCTTGTTCGTCAGTTCGACCACCCTCATCGCGCTGATTCTCTATTTGCTCAGGCGCTTCTCGGCGACGGGTGAGTCCGTCCCTGAGATCCAACAAGCGCGAGCGATCGCCCAGCGGCTGCGCGTCGACCCGGAGTTCGACGGCGAGGTGGTTCGAGGTGCGCTCCAGGAGTTCGAGGAGGAGGACACGCGGGGGCGAGGTGGCCTGACCGAGGCTGGCGGCGGAGGGGCGCTGACGGAGGCGTCGGCGCGCGGCGCCGCGGCGGGTGTCGTGGCGGACGAGGTCAGGGACGACGCCGCGTCTCCAGCGGCGGCTGGCGTGGTGAGGGAGGATCTCACGAAGAAGAACGTCACGTTCGCCCAGTCTCTCGCGCTCTCCGCGAAGTTCGTGATGGCCGCGTACGCCGCCTCGTTCTTCGCGGTGGTGTTGGGCTCCTCGGTGCTGCACGTGTTCGCCGTATCCAGCGTGGCAGCTGGGGCATTGCTCGTCGTCCCCGCGCTCCTCGTGGTGGTGGCGTGGCAGCGTGAGAAGCGCGTCCGACGTTGGCCTGGGCCGCGGTGGTTGCAAGGGCTGCTCTTGTTCGCGCTCGGGTTCGCGCCGACGTGGGCGAACGTCCCCACGCGTTGGAGCGATGTCGTCGCGGACTCCGCGTTGGGTTGGCCGATCGTGTTGGCCGCGGTGTCGCTCTTGGTGGCGGCGGCCTCGCTCGAGTTCGCGCGGGCGCGGGAAGCGCCCGGGCGAGGCGCGGCGCTCGAGCCGGCCCGGAGCGACTCCGAGCGCGCTGGCGCCGACGAGGTCACGCTCGGCTTCGAGGGCGAGCGAGGAGAGGAGGTGCTCGCCGAGGTCGCTCAGAGCGTGAGCGACCAGTAGGCCGTCGCCTCCCAGGGGGTCTCGTCGTCCAGGCCCATCGTGACGTTGCTCATCTTGAAACGGAGCGCCTGGTTCGGAGCTTCGCCGGGGCAGCAGATGGTGCCGTGGCGGGTGACCGTGTTCAGCGCGCGCTCGATGACCTCCCAGGTGCCGGGGGGGCGGAAATCGTACCAGTAGGAGGCGGGCCGCGCGCGCTCCTCACGGACCTCGGCGCGCACCGAGCGCGCGCCGTCGATCTCACAGGTGGGGGTGAGCGCGTCGAAGGGCTGGTCGTAGGCCGCCTGCGTGGTGAGCGTGACGCGCACGCAGGCCACGGGTGAGCGCGAGACGAGCATCAGCTCGTCGTCGAGCAGCGTCTGATCGATCTGTTCGGGAGGGGTCTCGCGCTCTCCGGCGCGGCCGAAGACGACGATCGCGCGGGCGGCGTCACCGCCGACGTCGTCGGGCGAGAGGGGGCCGAGGTCCACGCGGGTGGAGGTCTGCGGCGCGGCGCAGGCGATCGCCTGCGCCGCGAGGCATGAGCACAGCATCGGTTCGAACTTCAAGGCGTCTTCCTTCATGAAGAGGGTGGGCGTGAGCCGGCGCCGTTGAGTCGTGTGCGAGCGGTCCCGCTGTGCGTTGGGTCTTCAGCCCTTGCCGAAGAATCCGCCGGCGAGGTCGCCGAGGCCGCCAGGGAGGAGGTCGGTGACGTCGTCGAGGCCGATGTCACCGGCGGCGAACTCCTCGAGCTTGTCGCCGATGGCGTCTGGCAGCTTCTCCTTGAAGAACTCGAAGGCGACCGTGGCCGCCTGACGCGACATATCCTCGGACATTCCAGTCTTCTCCTGCAACAGCGCGATGAGCTTCTCCATGTCGTATCTCCTGACGTTCGGTGTGTCTGTTAGACGTGTGTTCGAGGCCGCGAGGCCTCCTGTTCGGTGTATGAGACGCCGCCACACGATACGTGGTCACAATGAGTGCGCAAGGGTCGACGAGGCATCGTCGAACTCGCGCGATTCAACCTCGCGCGACGGCGCCTCCGGGGGTCACTTCTTGCGCACCATCTTCAGGAAGCTCTTCACCTCGGCCGAGCGCTCCTTGCCGGCGAGGTGCGCCTTGGCGACGGCGTGCGCGCCGGCGTGCGGAGAGAGCTCGGCGAGGATCGTCGCGGCGGCCACGCGGGCGTCCTTCTTTCCTTTGGACAGCACGCCCGCGAGCGCCGGGACCACGTCGGCGGCGTCGAACCGGGCCAGCCCTTCGATCGCCAGCGCGCGCGTCTTCTTCGAGGAGTCGTGGAGCGCGCGCGCCAGCGGCTCCGCGCTCGCCGGATGCGCGCACTCGCCGAGAGCCCTGGTCGCCCTGTTCCGCGTCGCGCGGTCTTCGCTCAGCGTGAGTGGATCGAGCGCCGGCCCGGTGAACTCGCCAAGCAGCGCGAACGCGTCGCACGCGGAGATCTGTTTGTTGAAGTTGAGGACGAGCCAGTCCCCGTCCATGAGCTCGAGTTCTCGCGCGGCGCGCTGGGCGGCGCTCGCGGACGGGAGGACCGCGACGTGGTCCCACTCGAACGCGTCGGGCCGGGTCGTCGCGCGCTCGACGAGGTCGCGCGGGAGCGTGCGCCAGAGGTCATGGACGCGCGCGACGTGGCGTCGGCGGACGTGGTCCTGGCTGTAGACGAAGTCGAACGTGTACGACGACACGAAGCGCTCGAACGTCGGGAGCACCCGCGCCGGGATCGGGACCTCGTGCGCCTGGTACAGCGTGAGGGCCGTGAGGGCCGCGGTGACCATGTGGGGGCTGCGGAAGTCCACCTTGACCCACATCGGCTCAGGGACCTCGACGAGCTGCTCCTCGAGCAGCGGCAACAGCTCGGGGCCACGGGCCGCCGCGGCCTCGACCAGTGAGAACGTCTTGTGCGTGTGCCGCTTCATCTTAAGCAGCCCGCGGGCGAGGTCGGGCAGATCCCAATGCGCGATCAGCTCGAGGGAGCACTCGAACGAGTGGAGGTAGGGGACCTCGTCGCTCAGCGCCACGCGCGCGAGCGCGTCGAGCCACTCCTCATCGCTCCAGTGGCTACCAGTGGGCGGCTTCGTCGAGGACCAGAAGGTGTCGTTGAGCGTCTTGATCGCCTCGGCGTTCAGGGCTTCCTCGTCCGACGAGTCGTCGCTGTGACCGAGCAGTGAGAGCGTGTGAAGCGCGGCCGCGCGGGCGGGCTCGACGAACTCGTCGGTCCTGCCCAGGAGCTCGCCGACGAGGGCCGGCTCGGCCTCGAGCTTCTTCGTGAGCATCGAATCCGTTGCCCCGCATTGGCCGGGGGAGTCCGTCCAGATCATGTAGCGCGTGCGAGGCTCGGAGACGAACCCCTCGGGGAACTCCTCGACGGTCGCGTTCGCCAGCCCGATGAGGTCGTCGAGGTCGAACGCCGATGGGTCGTTGGTGTAGGCGCGCAGGTGAAACATCGTCCGGGTGGAGACGTCCCCTGCGCGGTAGCCCGACCAGATCTCGTGGGCGAGGTTCGGGACCGAGCCGTAGTCCTTTCGGACGTAATCGAGGAGCTTGTGGCCGCGGAAGTTCTTCATGGTGCGCGCGACCAGTGTCTCGAGCTTCTGTGCGACCGTCTTCTTGGCCATGTGCGTGGCTCCTTGTCATGTGGGATGCGGGCGGGAGGAGTGGCTGCCATGAGCCTCCCACCGTGGATCATGGAGTGGTGAGGGAGACGAGGTCACCGACGACCTCCGAGAAGGCGTTGTCCGGGAGGTCGTCCAGCGTGACTGGCTCACCATCCATCGAGATGTCCAACCCCTCGAGCTCGATGTCCTGGCCCATCTCGAACTCGGGCGAGAAGCCCGAGTGCGAGATCGTGATGTGGTAAGGGCCGACTTGCTTCGTGGAGGCGTTGATCAGGCCAGCGTCCTCGCGGGCGCCGAGCTGGTAGCCCTGCCGGTTCAGGTGCCCGAGGAAGACCTTCTCGGGGACGCGCTCGAGGCGCATGTATAGGGCCTCGCCGCGCTCGGGCCAGGCGTCTCGCTTGTAGGCGTGGCGGGTGAGCTGCGGGAAGGACTCGATGATCTCGAAGTCCATGAAGCGCTCGGTCCACGCCGAGAGCTGCGCCGGAGTCATCTCGATCGGGTGGATGATGCGAACGCGCTGACCCTCGGTCCACGCGACGGAGTCGTCCTTGGCGTCGACGAGCTCGTAGGACTCGTCGAGCTGGAACGGTGTGACGAGCGCGCCTTCGGCGTCGCACAGCCCCCACACGAGGCCCTGGATGAAGGAGCGCATGAGCGGGTGACGCGCGTAGCGCTCCAGCCACAGCGAGACCTCCCACGAGCGCCCCGTGAACATGGCGCTCTCGAAGCGGCGCCGCTGCGCGCGCGTGATGCGCTTGATGTCGGCGCGCGCGCGCTTGATGAACGCCTTGGCCTGTGTGACGAGCTCGTCGTCGTCGGCCACGCGCTTGGAGGGCATCGACTTCATGACCTTGCCGTCGCGCACGTACCCGATCGCGTTGAGCGGGCCGAGCCGGAGCGTGAACCGTTGCGAGCCGAAGTCGATCTCGAGCTCGCCGCGGGCGTCGAAGTCGAAGGTCGGCAGCGAGCGCTCGAGCAGCTCCTCGACGCTCACGCCCTGGCTCTGCGCGATCTGGTGGACGCCCCGTCTCGCGCGCCAACGGAGCGCGTCACGTCTCGTCTTGTGGTGCCAGTCGTCGAGGATCCTCGCGGCGGCGTCGGTGCCGTAGCGCGCGAGCACGTTCACGCCGTGGGCGCCCCAGCCGTAGGACTGGCTGGATGCGTAGGTCTCGAGCTTGCGGCCTGTCTCCTCGATGCGCGCGGGGGACGCGATGATGGCCTGGGGGTAGATCCCCCAGTCGGAGTCGCCGCTCCCTCGCAGCGTGATCATCGCCTCGCAGAGCGCGTGGCAGCTCCCGTCATCGAGGCGAGCGCGCACGGCGACGAGGTCGCCGCTGTGTCGGTCCTCGTCCTCGCGCGCGAGCTCCGAGACGAACCAGCGCCGCGCTTCGCTCGACATCGGCTCTCCGAGTGCGACCCACGTTGGCGCAGGGAGCGACCTCAGCCCCGAACCGAGCTGGCTCGGGGGACCCACGACGGGCTGCGCGGCGAGCGCGGCGTCGAGCGCGGCGTCGCCCTCGGAGGAGACGTCGAAGGCGGAGGCGTCGAAGGAGCTCGAGGCGATCGCCGCGATGGCGAGCTCGATGGCGCTCTTGACCTTCGCGCTCTTCTCCACGGCCAGCCTCGCCTCGAGCGCGTCGCGCGATCCCGCCTCGCCGAGCGCGCCGAGCGCGTGCGCGGCGTACTCGCGCCCGTCGGCCTTCTTCGCCGAGAGCATCGGCGTGAGGTCCTCGAACGAGAGGGTCTCGGGGTTGGCCTTCACGAAGTCGAGCGCCGCGTCTCGCTCCGTCTTCTTCTTCGCCGCGAGCTGCGAGAGCGCGAGCGGCGCGTAGATCAACGGGTGGTTCTCGGATAGCCAGCTCGACACGTTCGACGCGTTCATCCGTCGCTTCACGACCCAATTTGTTTCGTCGGCCTTCAGCGGGTGGGAGAAGCGCCCCGTGAGCACGCGATCGCGCAGCTGCTCGGCGATGCCTGGGAGCTCGCTCGCCTCTAGGAGCGCGTCGAGGTAGCTCGCGTCTGAGGCGTACGCCGCGACGTGAATCACGGGGGCCATGATGACGTCAGCGGGGGCCGACGCGACGAGCTCGAACCAGCGCCTGGTCGTGTCCTGCCAGGTATAGAGGTAGGTGTCGTGCGCCAGCCGCTCGAGGAAGCGCACGTAGATCGGGATCGTCGCGTCGAGCCCGTGGGCCTCGACGAGCGAGGACCACGCCTCGCCGCTCGTCTCCTCCAACCTCGCGACCCCCGCCTCCATGACGTCGTCGGAGACCTCGGCCCCCGCGCCGTCGAGCTCATCGGCCATCTCGACGCGCTCCAGGAGCTCGATGACCGACTTCGACTTCTCCTTCTCGAGGCGGTCGGCGGCGAGCGTGTGGCGCTCGGCCGAGGTCGGCAGCGAGAGGAGGACGCTGGCGGCGGCCTCGCGCGTGTCCTTCTTCTTCGCGTTGAGAGGTGCCTCGATGACGGCCATGACGGCGTCGACGGGGAGCGCCTTGAGCCCCGCGGTCGCGGCGTCGCGCACCTTCTTGGACGAGTCCGAGATCATGTGCACGAGCGCCTCGGCGGCGCGCGCGTCGTGGAACATCGACACGATCTCCGCGGCCAACACTCGCCGGTCGATGTGGTCGTACATGCCCGCGAGGATAGCCTCGGAGAGCGCGGGGATGGCGACGTCTGCGCCGAGCTCGCGGAAGCACGAGGACGCGTTCTCGGTGAAGTCGTACTCGTATCCGCTGGGAGGGATGGCGAGCTTGCGCACCGAGAGTTCGGCGCACCTGGGCGTGCGGATCGCGCCGGCGATCTCCCACGTGAAGGCGCCCTCGGTGTTGATGGCCTCGTCGAGCATGTCCAGCGGGAGGAACCTCACGACGTCGTAGACCTTGGTCTTGTACGCGTCGAAGTTCGATCCAGACCAACCGAACTGGAAGTTCGAGACGAACGCCGTGATCGCATCCTGCAGCCGCGGGTCGGGGGTGTGGTCGTGTGCGTCGCACATGATGGCGTAGGACAACATGAGGTGGAAGCCGCCGTAGGGCTTCTGGTGGTCCCGCTTCCAGACGTCGTCGGGGGCCGTAGCGATGGCCTCCTCCATCGGCTCGATGGACGAGGCGGGCCGCGAGGCGGTGGAGAGCGAGAGGGAGAGCGTCTCGCCGTAGTTGGTCCCGCACCGGGTCAGCATCGCGGGGAGCTGTCGGTCGTCCAGGTGAGGGACCAGCGAGGATATGAGCTCGAAGTTGAGCAGCATGGGGACGTTCGAGTCGAACAACGCCCTGATGAGCGCCGCTCGCCACTGCGCCTCGGTCCATGGGTTGAATTCGCGGATGAAGGGGATGTCGTTGTTGTCGTGCGAGACCGCCGCGCGCGCGAGCTCGTGGATGAGATCCTCGGGGAGGTGCTCCGGGTCGTAGTGCTCGTGGTATGCGAGGATGTAACGGGCGCCGGTCCTGACGGGTTCTGGGATCGCGTCGGTCCGTTTGGCCAGCTCGGCGAGGAACTCGGGCGCGGACGCGATCTTGTGCTCGAGCAGTTGGTGGAACATGTAGCCCCAGCCCTTGAGCTTGTCGTCCCAAAGCGTAGAATAAGAGTAGGACGAGGTGTGTACCTTCCCATCAGGGAAGGCGCGTGAGAAGTCGGCCAGGAGCGAGACGTAGTCGTCGACATCGAACGTCGCGTCCTCGAGCAGTTCTGAGACCGCGAACGTGTGCCTGGCGTCGAGCAGGCCCGCGCGCCTCGCCTCCCACACGAGCTCCGAGAGATCGACATCTTCGCCCAGGATCGCCACCAACTTGCTCCTCACGCTGTAGGATTCGAGGTTTCTGGTGATGGTCGAGACGAGCTTGTCGATGTTTTCACTCACGAAGTGGCTCCTGAAAAGAGATGAGGTGCGTCTGACGTTTCATCGTGACGATATTGGTTTAGTATACGCGTGGCTGCGGTGCACCTCGGCTTTTGATCGTGTCGCGTGGGTTCGAGGACGCTTGGAGTGATGGTAAATGCCCAGTGACGACTTCCTGATAGACTTTGAGGAGGACTCGGCGGCCGTCATCGACGCGGGCGACGAGCCAACGTTCGTGGGGTTGGCCGAGGCGGTACAGCTCCTCGTCCAGACCGAACAGAACTGGACGATCCATGTGGCGAACGAGGCGGGGATGTCGGGCGTGGTGGGGACGCGGCCGGGCAGAGTGTGTTACGCCCGGGCAGGTACGAGCAAGGGTGAGGAGGCGTTCTGTCAGCTCATGGCATGGTCGGGTGGCCGCATCGAGAGGCAGACCACGGCCACGCAACCCGACGAGATCGAGACGGACCTCCCGAAGCTGCTCATGGAGGCGTACTGGTACGCCATCGAGCATCGAGGCGAGCGCCAAGAGCTCGCGCGGACCATCGAGATCGAGGCGTCGCACCTGAGTCGTCAGGGAGTGGTTGAGCTGGCGCCTGCGATCCTCGCCAAGATCGCCGAGCTCGAGGGGGTCGAGGGGTTCCTCGGCGTGAACGTGTACAAGGGGGACCAGATCGTGTTCGAGAGCGGCGACGAGGGCTCGTCCGCTGCCGCGATCTACACGGCGATGCTGGAGATGTGGAGGGCGCTCGATTCGGACATCGAAGACTCCGTGCTCAGGCTCCCCCACCAGATCCACATCGTCCGCCGCATCTCCTGAGCGGCGTTGAGGAGAGAGAGCTATGAGCATCAAACGCGTGGCCTCGCTCAGCGGCCTGGTGTGTGCCGCCGTCATCGACGCGGGCACTGGGGCCGTGGTCTGTCTCTTATACACATCTCCGAGCCCACGAGACAGGCAGAAATCTCGT
>CAJXPN010000071.1 GCA_913058025.1 uncultured Myxococcales bacterium
ACGAGATTTCTGCCTGTCTCGTGGGCTCGGAGATGTGTATAAGAGACAGGCATGAGCTCGGGCGAGGACGCGGCGATCGCGTCGCGTGCGCGTGTGTGCGTGGCGAGCGTGACGAGTCCAGCGCCCGACTCGGAGGCTGCGCGCGCGCAGAGGATCGCGGCGCCGGTGTAGCGCTCGCTCCCTGCGATGCAGAGGAGCTTGCCGACCGCGCCTTTGTGGGTGTCGAGCGCGCGAGGCGTGAGGCGCCCTCGGGCCCACTCCAGCGTGAGCCACGTGGCCGCGACGCCCACGCGAGAGACGACCGCGTCGGGCATGCCGATCTCGATGGCGTACAGAGTGCCACAGTAGCCGCGCGCGGGGTCGAGCGCCTGTCCTACCTTGACGCGGCCGAAGGTCGCGGTCGCGACGGCGCGTGCGCAGCGCCCGAGGACCTGCCCCGTGTTCGCGTCGAGCCCGCTCGGGAGGTCGACGGCGAAGACTGGGCCTGCGGCCTCGAGGAACGCGATGGCGTCGGCGTAGCGCCCTTGCACGGGGCGATCGAGGCCGGTGCCCAGGAGCGCGTCACACCAGACGTCGGCGGGCGCGAGCGCGGTGAGCGCGGCGGCGAGGTCGGCGCCGTCGAGGTCATGCAGGCGGTGGATGGGTACGCCGAGGGCGGCGCAGGCGTCGTGGTTGAGGCGAGCGTCGCCTCGGAGGCGCGAGGGATCCGAGAGCGCGACTGCGACGGCGTCGAGGCCGCGGTGGGAGAGGATGCGCGTCATGGCGTAGCCATCGCCGCCGTTGTTTCCGCCGCCGCAGAGGGTGACGACCCGGCGCGCGTCGGGGAGGTGGGAGAGGAGCGCGTCGGCGGCGCCGAGCGAGGCGCGCTCCATGAGGAGCGCGCCTGGGAGCCCGATGTCCGAGATGGCGAGGCGGTCCATCTCGCGCATCTGCGCGGGCGTGACGAGCTGTGTGCGCCGCGCGGGTGTGAGGAGCGTGGTCACAGGGTCTCGCGGAGGTGGGAGCGGCCGGTCTCGAGCGCGACGATCATCTCACGCACGGCGCGCTCGAGGCCGACGAGCGAGGCGCGTGCGATGATGCTGTGGCCGATGTTGAACTCCTCGATCTCTTCGATGGCGCTGACGGCGAGGACGTTCTTGTAGTCGAGGCCGTGGCCTGCGGCGACGAGGAGGCCGAGCTCGCGGCCTCGACGCGCGGCCTGCATCAGCCGGAGGAGCTCACCGCGGCGGTTCTGGTGGCCGCCTTCGGCGCGGTTGCCCATCGGGTCGGCGGCGTCGCAGTAGTCGCCGGTGTGGAGCTCGATGGCGTCGGCGCCGAGCTCGGCGCTTGCCTCGAGCTGAGCGTCCTCCGGGTCGATGAAGAGGCTGATGTGTGCGCCGGAGGCCTTGAGGCGGCCGATGTAGTCTTCGAGGCGGGTGATGTCGCGGGCGACGTCGAGCCCGCCCTCGGTGGTCCGCTCCTCGCGCTTCTCGGGGACGAGCGTGATCATGTCGGGCCGCGTGGCCAGCGCGATCTCGAGCATCTCCTCGGTGGCGCCCATCTCGAGGTTGAGGCGGGTCTGTACGGTCTCGCGGAGCACGCGGACGTCGCGGTCCTGGATGTGTCGGCGGTCTTCGCGCAGGTGCACGGTGATCTGGTCGGCGCCGGCGGCCTCGGCGAGGTGCGCGGCGGCGACGGGGTCGGGGTAGCGGGTCCCGCGTGCCTGGCGGATCGTGGCGATGTGGTCGACGTTGACGCCGAGGCGCGGGCGGATGAGGTGGTCCATGGAGGTCTCCAGAGTCGTATGTGGAGGCGGATGGAGGCCGCCGCGTTCTGACCTCTTCGATGCGCCGGAGCGGCGAGCCGTGTCAACCCTCGTGGGCCTCGATGTCGCGCTTGAGGGTCTCGGCGAGATCGTTGGCCAGGCGCGAGACGTGGTCTGCGTCGGGGCCTTCGATCATGACGCGGGCCTTGGACTCGGTGCCTGAGTAGCGCACGACGGCGCGGCCCTTGCCGACGAGCTCGCTCTCGACCTTGGCGAGGTGCTCCTGGTAGGCGGGGAGCTCGTCGAGGGGAGGCTTGCTGGTGACCGGGACGTTGACGAGGATCTGGGGGAAGAGCGTCACGACCTTGGCGAGCTCGCTGAGCGGCTTGCCGGTGCGGCGCATGAACGAGAGCACCTGGAGCGCGGCGATGGTGCCGTCGCCGGTGGGCGAGTGGTCGAGGAAGATGAGGTGTCCGGACTTCTCGCCGCCGAAGTTCAGGCCGTTCGACCTCATCGCGCCGACGACGTAGCGGTCACCGACCTTGGAGCGGACGAGGCCGATGCCTTCGCGCTCCAGGGCGATCTCGAGGCCGATGTTGCTCATGGTCGTCGCGACGACGGAGCGGCCGCGGAGCTGGCCGGAGTTCTTCAGCTGGATCGCAGCGAGCGCCATGAGCGCGTCGCCGTCCACGATCTCGCCGCGCTCGTCGATGAGGATGGCTCGGTCGGCGTCTCCGTCGAGCGTGATGCCGACGTCGGCGCGCGTCTCGCGGACGCGCCTGGCGGCGGCCTCGGGGTGGAGGCTTCCGCACTTCGAGTTGATGTTGGTGCCGTCGGGCTCGACGCCGATGGTGATGACCTCGGCGCCGAGCTCGCGGAGCACCGCCGGGGCGACCTTGTAGGCGGCGCCATGGGCGCAGTCGAGTACGATGCGCATGCCATCGAGCGAGAGGTCTCGGGGGAACGTGTTCTTGAGGAACACGATGTAGCGGCCGCCAGCGTCCTCGATGCGCGCCATGCGTCCGATCTTGTCACCCGCCACGGGGGAGAGCTCACCGCCGAGCGCGTACCCCTCGATGATCAACTCGTCGGCGTCCGGGAGCTTGAACCCGTCGGGACCGAAGAGCTTGATGCCGTTGTCCTGGAAGGCGTTGTGCGACGCGGAGATGACGATGCCGCCGTCGGCGCGCATCCCCTCGGTCAGGAACGATATGCCTGGTGTCGGCAGCGGGCCCACGAGCTGGACGTCCACGCCCATCGACGCGATGCCCGCGGCCAGCGAGGCCTCGAACATGTAGCCCGACAGCCGCGTGTCCTTGCCTATGAGGATCCTCGGCTTGTGCGTGAGGTGGGAAGCGCGAGCGTTCCGCTGCGTCTTGAAGTAGTGCGCGATCGCCTGCCCCACTCGGACCGCGATCTCCGCGGTCATGGGGTAACTGTTCGCGACTCCTCGAATTCCGTCCGTGCCAAAGAGCTTTCGCATGGTCGGTTCAACCTCCTCGTGCGGCGCCCCGTAGGCGTCGCGTCATGATGATGGGGGCGTGTATGGGCTCATACGACGCGTGCAGGCCACATTTTAGCACCAACGCCGCCCTGTCGGAACAGCCATGAGGCTCACGGGGAGGCGGCGGACACGAGCGTGACCTGGAACTCGGTGGGGTACACGAGCTTGACCTGCACGCCCTCGGGGACGTTGCTCAGGCGAGCGCGGCGCTGGTACGTGCCCACGGTCTCGGACGAGACGTCGGACATGTCGATCGAGGCGAAGAGGGTGGCGCGCTCGAGCACGTCGATGACGCTCTTGGGGCCGCGCAGCGTGACGTCGATGGACTCTGGCGACAGGGTCGCCGAGCGCGGGGTGTTTATCACGCGGACGGGGAGGCCGCGGAAGGTGCGCTCGACCTCGCGGCGCTCGATGGCCACGGTGACCTCGACGGGCTGGCTGAGGTCGTCGCGCACGAGCGGTGAGTCGTGGCGGAGTTGGACGCGCTCGGTGAACCCGCCCTCCTTCCCCGAGACGTCGATCGGTTCCGTGAGCGCGACGCGGGTGCGGTCCACGACGTCCTCCGGGCCGCTGAGCTCGAGGCGTTGTGGCTTCACCGTCACGGAGCTGATGACGAACCCTGGCGGCGGCTCACCCACGAGCCGCGCGCGCACCGGGACGGTGCGCTGCGCGCGCTCGGCCAGAGACACCCGCATGAACGAAGGCTGGATCGAGACGACCCTCGTCCCCGCGCCCACGGACACGAGTCCGCGGTCGAAGCGTACGACGTCCTCGTCCTTCTTCCCCTCCAAGTCCACGAGCAGCGGCTGGAGGTCCTCGGTCGAGATCTCCTGGAGCGAGGAGAACCCACCACGCACGGTCACGCGGACCCTGTCGATCGCGGGTGAGACCAGGACACGCCCCTCGGGCACGACGACGCGCACGGGCGCGAAGAAGCTGACCTCGCCCTGGCGGTCGCCGAGCACCCAGACGTAGAGCACGAGCACGAGCCCCGCCGAGATCGCCTTGTAGAGGATGTTCTCGGTGAAGCTCCCCTTGAGCCATGTCGCGAGTCGCGAGTTCATCGTCTCCTCAGTGGGGCTTGGTGCGGTCGGAGTCGCGCGCGTGCGGTGTGGTCCGCTCCTCGCGCTCGCTCAGTCGTTTACTCAGGTCACCCAGGGGCGCGGCCGCCTCCTTGGCGCCCGCGCGGAAGAGGCGCTGGAGGATCTCGCGCATCGTCGTCGCCTCGAGATCTCTGAGGATCTCGCCGCCGTGGGCGATCGAGATCTGCCCCGTCTCCTCCGAGACGATCACGACGGCGGCGTCGGCCTCCTCGGAGAGGCCGATGCCCGCGCGGTGCCTGGTGCCGAAGGTGCGGTCGACGCGGGGGTTGTTCGTGAGCGGGAGCACGCATCCTGCCGCCGCGATGCGGCCCTTTTGGATGATCACCGCGCCGTCGTGGAGCGGGTTCTGGTGCTCGGGCAGGAACAGGCTGTAGAGCAGGTCCTTGGATGCGTGGGCGTCGATCTCGATGCCGTCCTGGGTCAGGTACGACAGGTCGGCCTCGCGCTCGATGACCATGAGCGCGCCCAGGTTCGACTTCGACAGGAGCTGCGCGGCCTTGATGACCTCCTCGAGCACCGACGAGTCCTCGAGCCCTCGCGAAAGGTTGAAGATCGAGGTCCTGCCGCCCGCCTTGGCGAGCGCCCTGCGTATGTCGGCCTGGAAGATGATCACGGCGATGATCACGAAGTTCACGATGAACTTGTCCAGGAACCAGTTCGTCACGCGCAGGTCCAGCGCGTTCTCGGAGGAGACCGCGAACAGCGCGAACACGAGCAGCAGGCCGATCACGATCTGCGCGGCGCGCGTGCCCTTGATGAGCAGCAGGATGCGGTAGATGAAGTAGTAGACCAACGCGAGGTCGATCACCACGCGCAGCGCGCCGATCCAGTCCGAGACCTGAAGGATGTCGAGAAGCTGGCGCATGGGCGTCGGGGTCCGTGTCTCAACGTCGCTGGGGCGGCCTCAAGTGGTAGCACGGATAAGATGACCGACAAACAAATCGCGTGCCAGTGCGCACCCGACGGCCTCCACCCGCCTACCCGTCGAGGTCACTCGGTGGGTGGCTTCTCGGTGTCGAGAGTGGTGGGCTCGGACGTCTCGGTGGTCGTGGTGAACATCGCGGTCACGACGAAGGCGAGCGCAGCGTGTCGTGGCGAGACCTTGGAGATCCCTTCGATACGCGCGCCGACGAGGTTGGGAGGCAAGGTCTCGTCGCTCACGAGCTGCCCATCGTTCTCGAACCGCATGGTCGCGCTGGTGCTTGCGTCCCTGCGAGGAAGCGGCCGTCGGCGTCGACCGATGCCGCCATGGTGTCACCCAGGTAAAACGACAGCGGCCCGGGCGCCTTGGCTACCGCTGGAGTCGGCTTGCCCTCGAGCGCACCTTCGGTGGCCTGAATTTGGGCCGGTTTGCTGGAGCAGGCGCCCAGAGCGAGCGTGAAGATGATGAGGCAGATGGGGGTCTTCATGAGTTTCTGATGTGTTCGGTGACGCGAGAGGTCGGTCGCCGAGGGTGTCTTGGACCACGGACTGCTCGCGCGGCGTCAGTTCTGTTTCTGGCGTCCAGGGGGCGTCACGTGCGTGGTGACGGGGAGGTCGCTCAGAGGTCGATCTCACCGCACACGGCCTGGGCGACGGCGACGACGTCGATCATTTCGGCCACGTCATGAACGCGCAGGATGTGAGCGCCAGCGAAGACTCCACACGCCACGGCCGCCGCGGTCGCCCAGACGCGCTCCTCGGGAGGTTTGCCTCCGACGACCGCGCCCAGCGAGCTCTTGCGCGAGGGGCCGAACAGGATCGGAAGGCCGAGCTCGGCGAGCCTGTGGAGCTCGCGCACGAGCCTGAAGTTGTGCGCGACCTCCTTGCCGAAGCCGAAGCCAGGGTCGAGCGCGAGTTGCTCGCGGGAGACGCCAGCGTCGAGCGCACGCTGGACGCGCGCCTCGAGGAAGTCGATCACTTCGGCGACGACGTCGTCGTAGCGGACGTCGCGCTGCATCGTCTCGGGCGTGCCCCGGATGTGCATCAGGATGAGCGGCGCGCCAGTGTCTGCCGCGACTCCGGCCATGTCCGGGTCGAACCCGAGCGCGCTGACGTCGTTGATGATGTGGGCGCCGGCGTCGACTGCTGCGCGCGCGACGCTGGCCTTGGTCGTGTCGATGGAGATGAGGGCGTCTGTTCGGCGCGCGAGCCCTTCGACGACCGGGATCACGCGGTCGAGTTCCTCTTGAGCGCCCACTGGCGCCGCGCCCGGGCGCGTGGACTCACCGCCGACGTCGAGGATGGACGCGCCGCGCGCGGCCATCGCCTCGCCGTGTGCGATGGCGCGGGTGGCCTCGATGAAGAGGCCGCCGTCGGAGAACGAGTCTGGGGTGACGTTGACGACGCCCATGACGTGGCGCCCGCGATCGAAGCGTAGCTCCCTGCCCCCGCATCGCCATGGCGCGGGGTCAGGGAGCTCGATGGGTCGAGCGAGAATCAATGTGGGCTCGTGGTGAGGTGCCTCAGAAGGCGGGGCCGTCGAGGGCGGGGTTGGGGCCTAGCTCTCCGAGCTGGTCCTTTAGCTTCGAGCTGAAGCCGGACTTGGGCGCGCGCTCGGCCTCGGCAGCGGCCTCCTCGGCGATCATGCGCTCGCGGCGCTCGCGCACTCGGGTGACGTCGAGGTCCTCGCGGAGGAGCTCGATGTCCTCGGCGTCGATGCTCTCGAACTCGAGCAGCGCGGCGGTCATCGCCTCGAGCAGCTCGTTGTTGTCGCGGAGCAGCGTGATGGCCGCCTCGTACTGCTCGGTTATGATCGTGCGCAGCTCGGCGTCGATCTTCTGGGCGACGTCCTCGGAGTAGGGGCGCGCCATCGAGCCGCCGCCGTTGCCGGGGAACGGGTTGGTGTTTCCGGTCGCGTAGCGCAGCGGCCCGATGATGGGGCTCATGCCCCACTCGCAGACCATCTTGCGGGCGAGGTCGGTGGCGACCTCGATGTCGTTGCCTGCGCCCGAAGTGATCTCGTCGTAGATGATCTCCTCGGCGGCGCGGCCGCCCATGAGGACGGCGATGCGACCACGCGAGTAGTCGCGGGTCATGGTGTAGCGGTCCTCAGTGGGGAGCTGCTGGGTGACCCCGAGCGCGCGCCCGCGCGGCACGATCGTGACCTTGTGGACGGGGTCGGCGCCGTTCGTGAGCATCGCCACGATCGCGTGGCCAGACTCGTGGTACGCGGTGACCTTGCGCTCCTTCTCGCCGATGAACACCGACTTGCGCTCGGCGCCCATGAGGACCTTGTCCTTGGCGTCCTCGAAGTCGGGGGTGGCGACGCGATCCTTGTCGCGGCGCGCGGCGAGCAGCGCGGCCTCGTTGACCAGGTTCTCGAGGTCTGCGCCCGAGAAGCCGGGGGTGCCTCGCGCGATCTTGGCGAGGTCGACCTTCTTGTCGAGCGGCGTGCGGCGCGTGTGGATCTTGAGGATCTGCTCGCGGCCGCGGACGTCGGGCGGGGCGACGACGACACGTCGGTCGAAGCGGCCCGGACGCAACAGCGCGGGGTCGAGGACGTCGGGGCGGTTGGTCGCGGCCACGAGGATCACCCCTTCGTTGGACTCGAACCCGTCCATCTCCACGAGGAGCTGGTTGAGCGTCTGCTCTCGCTCGTCGTGTCCTCCGCCCATGCCGTTGCCGCGGTGGCGACCGACGGCGTCGATCTCATCGATGAAGATGATGCAGGGGGCTTGCTTCTTGCCTTGCTCGAAGAGGTCGCGCACGCGTGACGCGCCCACGCCGACGAACATCTCGACGAAGTCCGAGCCCGAGATCGAGAAGAACGGGACGCCTGCTTCGCCGGCGACGCCGCGGGCGAGCAAGGTCTTGCCCGTGCCGGGCGAGCCCATCAGGAGCACGCCCTTGGGGATGCGGCCACCGAGGCGGGTGAACTTCTTGGGGTTCCGCAGGAACTCGACGATCTCTTCGAGCTCTTCCTTCGCCTCGTCGATGCCCGCGATGTCGTTGAACGTGACCTTGTTCTGGGACTCGTTGAGCAACTTCGCGCGCGACTTCCCGAAGGTCATCGCCTTGCCGTTGCCCGACTGGAACTGGCGCATCACGAAGACGAGCGCGACCACGAGCACCATCACCAACATCAGGTTGATGATGAGCTGCTGCCAGACGTAGCCGTCGTCGGCCTTGACGAAGGTGTACTCGACATTCTGCGCGAGCAGCGCGTCCTGGAGGTCCTCACCCACGGGGCCAGTCGTCTTGAAGCTCGGGTGGCCCTTGTACTTCTTCTTGGCGAACTCCTCCTGGAACTCGCCGCTGACCTCGAGTTCCTTGATCTCGACGCTCTTGACCCCGCTGGCCGCGACGGCCTCGCGGAACTCGCTGAACTGGATCGAGGTCGTGTCCTGGGTACGATCCAGGAGGATGTGAACGACCACCCCGACGAGCAGGATGATCAGGAGCCAGATGAGCCAGGATCTAGGATTCTTATTCAACACGTCACCGCTCGTTGGGAGCGAGGCTTTGATGTCAGCCTCATGGGCTCTCGATATGCTGCCCTGGGTCGCGCGTCTCACGCGCCCAAGGCATTATGTGGGAACCGGCGTGATTTTCCAACCAGCCGCCGGTGTCCCTGGCCACACCTGTTCAAGAACTTGAGCGGGTGATCTATTTCCGGTCGCGCTCGGCGGGATACCATCGCAACGAGACGACCCCCACCCCCCCCGCGGGCGCCTCTGCGCGCGCGCCTCTCCGCACGCCGACGAGCCAGATTGGAGCGTCCCGCACACACACACACGGCGCACGCCAGCGCTCACGTGCGTGGACTTCCGCGGCGCGCGCCAGCTCTTTGAGCTTCAGCACGCGGCCTCCCGAGTCCAGCCGGTCGCCCGGCTGGATGCCTCTGAGCGTGAGCGCCAACGCTGGCGCCGTGATGTGTGCTTCACATGGACCGAGGCTGCCATCCGATGTCGCTCCCCTCGTCCAGGACAGCGTCCCCCCGAACCACCTCACCTGCCCCGGTGACGAGGTGTCGAGCGTGACCGGGTGCGCGACCCGGGCTGGCGCGCCTCGGCCACTGAATACCTCGACGATCATCCGATCTCCTCGCCTCGAGGCGTGCGCGCCAGGGAGAACGATCTCTCCTGCCCCCTCGCCGCGGGCCATCTCCGAGAGCGCGATCAGGTGCGCGCGGGTCCAACCCCCAGTCGACGGGAGCGCGCGTCCGAGGAGGCGCCAGTGGGCGGCGAGGTCGGCGTCGTGGTGGGAGGCCGCGCCGAGTGTGGTGAGGTCGAGTTGTACGCGCAGCGGCGTCACGCGTGACCACGAGAGGTCGGCCATCGAGGCCGCGCGCGCCTCGAGCGCGCGCGCCTCGTCTGCAAGGTGCCCGATCGTGGCGAGCGCGCCCGAGCGCGCGCCCGGCTCTTCGAGCAGCGCAGGCAAGACGTTGCGGCGCACGCGGTTGCGTCGGTAGTCGTCCGTCTCATTGCTGGGGTCGATGGCGTGCGCGCGCTCGCCCCAGAAGCGCTCGAGCGAGCGGCGAGAGCAACCGAGCATCGGGCGACACCACCTGACCCCGAGCGCGCCGGGCACGCCCGCGATGGGCGCGACCTCTCGCGCGAGAGAGGCGATCCCGGCCGAGGACGCCCCCCTCGTGAGGTTCATGAGCGCCGTCTCGAGGACGTCGTCCTCGTGGTGCGCGGTGAGGATCGTGTCGGCGCCGTGTGCGAGCGCGAGGAGCGCGAGGTTGGCGGCGCGCCTCGCGCGTGCGCGCGCCTGTGATCGCGGAGATGGTGAGAGCCTGACGACGTCGAGCTCCACGCCGAGCCGTCCGCACAGCGCCTCGCACCAGCGGGCGTCTTCTGTCGCTGTCTCTTATACACATCTCCGAGCCCACGAGACAGGCAGAAATCTC
>CAJXPN010000072.1 GCA_913058025.1 uncultured Myxococcales bacterium
GATCTACACAGAGTAGATCGTCGGCAGCGTCAGATGTGTATAAGAGACAGCAACGTGGTCTGGCCGCGCAAGTCCTTCCCGCCCAAGCTCGCGGCGGGTGGAGGGCCGGGCCGGTGGGTCGAGCTCGTGGGGTGTCCGCTGCTCGAGGAGAAGTCCTACCTACAGGACTACCTGAACTTCAGGCTACGCGAGCGGATGCAGCGCGCGCAGGGCGGCGAGGGCTGAGGCGTCAGCTCTTCTCTTCGGGCGCGCCGAACTTGGCGTGCCACCAGTGCTTGACCTCGGTCGCGCGAAAGACCACCGGGGCGGGCGGGAGCGTGTCGAGGAAGGTCTGACCGTAGCGCTTCCTGGTGATCCGCGAGTCGAGGATTGCGACGACGCCGGTGTCGTCGCGCTTACGGATCAGGCGGCCGAAGCCCTGCTTGAGCGCGAGCGCGGCCTGCGGGACCGAGTAGTCCTTGAAGGAGTTGCCGCCGCGGGACTCGAGCAGGTCCATGCGCGCGCGGTTGAGCGGATCGGAGGGGGAGGAGAAGGGGAGCTTGTCGATGACGACGAGCTGGAGGGCGTCTCCGGGGACGTCCACGCCCTCCCAGAACGATGACGTGGCGAAGAGGACGGACTCGGGGGCCTCGCGGAAGAGATCGATGAGCTCGGCCTTGGGGCGAGAGCCCTGGATGTAGACGGGGAGGCCCAGCTCGTCCTCGAGCTCGGGGGCGAGGCGCTCGTGGGCAAGGCGCATGTTCGCCCAGCTCGTGAAGAGGATGAACGCTCGCCCTCCCGTGATCTCGACCAGGTAGCGCACGATCTGACAGAAGCCGTCCATGTACTTGGGGTCGTTCGGGACGGGGAGCCGGCGCGGGACGTAGATGAGCGACTGCGTGGCGTAGTCGAAGACGGGGCCGAGCAGGAGCTCGTCGATCTCCCAGGCGTCCATGGTCTCGTCCTTGCGGGAGACCGGTGACATGCCCATGCGGCGCTTGAAGAACGTGAAGTCGCCGCCGGTCGAGAGCGTGGCCGAGGTGAACACGAGCGCGTCGTGCTTCTCGAGCAGCTTCGAGCGCATGAGCTCGGCCAGGTCGATGGGCGAGGCCTGGAGGTAGACGCCGCGGTCGCGGACCTCGAGCAGGTAGATGTAGCGCTCGTCGTTGGCGCGCAGGAGCGAGTCGATGTCGAACTTCAGGCTGACGGCGCGCTCGGCGAGCTTGGTCGAGATCTCACCGAGCCCGGCGCAGCGCCGCAGCGCGCGCTCGAGGTCGGTGAGCGCGGAGGCGAACTCCCGGTGCGACTCGGCGATCTTGTCGGCCTGTTGGCCGCGCAGCACGCTCGTGAGCGGGTAGCGCCCCTCATGCATCCCGAAGGCGAAGAGGGTGAACAGGCTCGTGCCGTGCGCGGTCGCCAGGCGGGTCGCCTGATCGACGTCGTCGTCGACCATGCCCTCTTGCTTGAGCGCCTTGCGGATGTCACCTGCCAGCTCGGAGACGCGCCAGTTCGACGCCTGCTTGCCGAAGTACTCGGAGGCGAGCTCCTCGAGGTGGTGGGCCTCGTCGAAGACGATGGCGTCGGCCTCCGGGAGGATCTCGCCGAAGCCGGTGTCGCGCAGCGCGAGGTCGGCCAGGAAGAGGTGGTGGTTCACCACGACGACCTTGGCCTCCTGGGCGCGGCGGCGCGCCTTGGTGACGAAGCAGGCCTCGTAGTGCTTGCACTTCGAGCCGGTGCATCCCTCCGAGCCGATGGAGAGGTCGGACCAGGTCGAGTAGTCGTCGGGCAGGCCGGGGATCTCGGCGCGGTCGCCGTGCTCGGTGGTCGTGGCCCAGGCCTCGACGACGGGCCAGTGGATCGAGTCGTTGGGCGCGCGGAACTTCGGGTCGAAGAGCATCTCGTCGAGGCGCGACTTGCACAGGTAGTTGCGCCGCCCCTTGAGCAAGACCGCGTCGAACTCCTCCTCCCAGACGGACTGCAGGAAGGGCAGGTCCTTGTGGAAGAGCTGCTCCTGGAGGGCCTTCGAGCCGGTGGAGACGATGACGCGCTTGCCCGAGAGCAGCGCCGGGATGAGGTAGGCGAGCGTCTTGCCGGTGCCCGTGCCCGCCTCGACGATGAGGTGACGCTCGCGCTCGAGCGTGTCCAGGACCGCGCGCGCCATGTCGAGCTGCTGGGGGCGCAGCTCGTAGTGCTCGAGCTGCTTGGCGATGGCCCCGTCGGGGCCGAGGACGGCCTCGATCCTCTGCTTGCTGTCGGTCATCGGTCTCGCGTCCGTGGTGAGCGCCTCGTGATCACGAGCACTTTGCGCCACATCACACCGAACGCCAAGGGTGAACAAATAGTGGGTGCTCTGGCGCCGATCAGAACTTCACGCTTACGCCGCGGCCCAGGCCCAGCCGCTCGGTCGCGCCGATCAGGCTCGTGCGCGCGTAGGCGTCGAGTTGGACGAGGTCGGTCGCCATGAACGTGAGCCCGCCGTCTGCCTGGGCCGTGGCGGGCGCCCTCTGGAAGCGTCCTGCGCCCACCACGCGAGACGATTCGGCGACGTCGGGTCGATCGGTGACGATCTCGTCGGCGAGCGCGGCCGACGGAGCGGCGAAGGTGGATACGAGCGCGAGCGAGGGGATGTGACGAAGTCCGTTCCATTGTTAGCTTGTTCTAATTCATTGTTTCGTTCTGTCTATTGTGTCTCGCGTCCCATGTCGACGCTTCCCTTGTTCGCGTGGAACAAACACCGGCGCGTGGTGTCCAAAGGTGGTGTGGATCGTCTGGAGCGTGAGGAAGGAGCATGAGGGTGTGCCGTTCGAAGACCACGACGTCGGACCTCTTCGAGGTCTTGAAGCAGCCGAGCTCGAGGAGGCCGCGCGCGCCCCGGCGAGCCACCATCGTCCCGACGGACGGCGTCACGCGCTCGGTGCGCGGCGCGTGCGTCGCGGGGAGCGTGAGCGCGTTCGGCGTGCTGTGCGCGTCCGTGTGGCGCGCGGCCCTCGTCGGCCCGACGCTCGGCGGCGCGTTCGCGGTGATGTGCGCGCTGGTGATGTTCGGGCTCGTGTACGGCACGGCGCGCTACAGCCGCGCCTGCGCGACCTCGCTGCTCTGGCTCTACGTGTGCGCGCTGACGTCGCTGGCGGTCGGCGCGATGAGCGCGTGGAGCGTGGCGATTGGAATAGTGGGGATGGGCTGCGTATTCGTCCTGGTGCGTGGCGTCCAGGCGACCTACGAGCGCCACCACATCGAGCGCGCGTGGTCGACCTGGCAGGTCTCGCTCGAGCACACCCTCGATCCCGGCGTCATGGCCGAGTGACTCGCGGGGCTGCCCGGACCCATGAACGGAGCGGCCGATGCGACCCGACATCCTCACGACCCGCCCCCACCTCACCGCCCACGGTCGAGCGCGCGACGTGCGCTGCTCCCGCGGCGGCCTCCTCTGGTGAATCCCTGCTCATGATCGGTTGTGTTCGCGTCCGGCACGTGCGATGCCGGACACGAGAGGCGTCGGCGCGATCCGTCGCACCCCCACTATGAGCGCCCGCGCGCGCGAATGAGGCGCGCGAGGTCGCGACAGACCAGCAGGATGAAGAGATGACACAGAGCCCGAAGATCAAGCGAAGCCTGTCGGGGATCAAGTCCACGGGCTTCCCACACCTCGGGAACTACCTGGGGATGATCCAGCCGGCGATCGACCTCCAGGACGACTACGAGGCGTTCTACTTCGTGGCCGACCTCCACGCGCTCACGAGCGTGCGCGACCCGAAGCTCATGCTCGAGTCGACCCACATCATCACGTCGTACTTCCTGGCGTTCGGCCTGGACGTCGAGCGGGCGGCGTTCTTCCGCCAGTCCGACATCGTCGACGTGCCCACGCTCGCCTGGATGCTCAGCTGCGTGACGCACATGGGGATGCTCGAGCGCGCGCACTCCTACAAGGCCGCGCGCGACGAAGGCCGTGAGAAGTCGATCAACCACGGCGTCTTCGGCTACCCCGTGCTCATGGCCTCGGACATCCTGATCTACGACGCGGACGTGGTCCCGGTGGGCTCGGATCAGATCCAGCACATCGAGATGACGCGCGACATGGCCGTGCGCTTCAACCAGGCCTTCGGCGGCGAGTTCCTCAAGCTCCCTGAGGCCCGCGTGCGCGAGAACGTCGCCACGGTCCCCGGGATCGACGGGCGCAAGATGTCGAAGTCGTACGGCAACGAGATCCAGCCGCTGCTCCCGCCCAAGAAGCTGCGCAAGCGGATCATGTCCATCGAGACCGACTCCAAGACGATGGAGGACCCGAAGGACCCGGACACCTGCACGGTGTTCGCGCTCTACAGCCTGTTCGCCGACGCCGCCGAGCTCGAGGCGATGCGCCAGAACTACCTCGGCGGAGGCTACGGCTACGGCCACGCCAAGCAGGCGCTCTTCGAGCAAATGGACGCGCACTTCTCGCCCTACCGCGAGGAGTTCGAACGCCTCATGGCCGCGCCCGATCACCTCGAGGCCGTGCTCGCGCGAGGCGCCGAGCGCGTGGCGCCCGTGGTCTCCGACGTGATGTCCCGCGTGCGCGCGGCGACGGGCCTGCCGACCCGCCGCTGAGCCCGACGCGCTGCGAGGGGGCGCGCTCGCTTTGCGCGCGCGCCCTGCGCGCGCTAGGATCCGCCCCGAGTGAGGGCCGTTAAGATCCGAATGGGAGACTCTGAATGAATGATCGAAAGGTGTACGAGCGCGCGCTCGGTTTCATGGTGTTCGTGGGCGTGCTCAGCCTGGGCTGCATCACCGACACGCCCGACGCCGAGGTCTCGGTCACGGGGCAGGTCCGCGGCGAGGCGTTCACGGGCCTGGGCGGCGTGGCGGAGGGGGCCTCGGGGAGGTACTTCCTGACGCTGACCGACTCGGCCGAGTTCGACTGCTTCAACACCCCCACGGGTGACTACCTCACGGTCGTGCTCGGCCAGGTCGACGGCGAGGGGGAGTACCCCGCGCCCGGGAACGTCTCGTTCACCTCGAGCACGGACTCGTTCGGCGACACCGAGGAGGCCGTCTCCGGGACCGTCACCGTCGACGTCGTGGACCTCGACGCCGGTTCGATCAGCGGCCGCATCGACGCGTCCGGCTCGAACTCGTCGGTCAGCGGCGAGTTCCTCGTGCCGATCTGCGACTGAGGCGCCGCGCGCGCCCCGAAGGCTCCTCGAACACCGCCCCGGCGCGCACCTTGCCGCCCCAAAGGGCGCGTGGCACAATGCCGGCGCTCTCAAGGCCTCGCCCGCGCGAGGTCGCTCCTTATGTGCCGCTCTTCCTGGGTGGCCGATGGTTCGAGGACGGCACGTGTCGCAGTGGCCCCAGAAGTGGAAGGATCTCCCCCTCGCCGTGATCGACGTCGAGACTACGGGGCTCGACCCCGCGGTCGACCGCGTCATCGAGATCGGCATCATCCGGTTCGAGGCAGGCGAGGTCGTCGAGACCTACGGTGAGCTCATCTCACCGGGTTGCCCCGTGCCCCCCGAGGTCACCAAGATCACGGGGATCAAGGAAGAGGATCTCGAGGGGAAGCCGAAGTTCGAGGAGCTCGCCGAGGCGATCCACGAGCGCCTCCAGGGCGTCGGGGTCGTGGCGTACAACCTGAGCTTCGACCGCAGCTTCATGACCACCGAGCTCGAGCGTTGCGGGTTGAGCTGGCCCTCCGAGGCGCCCACGCTCGACCCGCTCATTTTTGCGCGCCAGTTCTTCAAGAACAACCCTCGCAAGAACCTGAGCGCGATCTCGAAGCTGCTGGGCATCCCCCTCGAGGAGGCGCACCGCGCGACCCACGACGCGACCGTCGCGGGCCACGTGCTCTACGCCTTCGAGGACCGGCTGCCCGAGGAGCTCGATCAGCTCCTCCAGCTCCAGGCGCAGTGGGAGGGCATGCAGGCGCAGGAGATGTCGCACTGGCGCGGAAACTTCTCGCTGGGCTCGTCCTCGAGCGTCGATCGGCCCATCGGGCTCGGTCCTGCCTACGTCTATGGTGACGAGACCGATCCCTTGCGCGCGCTCTTCATGAGCGTGCCCGAGGCCAAGCAACCCGAATAATGATGGTCGCGGCGCCCTGTGGGCGCCCGATGAAATGACGGATAGAGGCGAGGACGTCGGCAGACGATGACCGACCCCGCCGAACCAGAGGTTTAGGATGAACGCATTCATGAACGGGTTCAAGACCCTGCAGAGGTTCTCAGGGTTCCTGCTGATGGGCACCGTGGTCGCGCTCATATGGGCGAACCTTCCAGGCGCCGGATACACCGAGTTCATCGAGAGCAGGCTCGTGCTGCCCGAGACGCTCGCCGCGTGGGAGGCCTCCGGCGGCCTCTGGGCCGGCCTCGCTCACGTCTACGAGTGGTTCGCCCACGTGCTCGCACACGACCCGGCCACCATCGAAGGCCTCAAGGCGTGGACGATCGAGCACAAGGAGGTCGACGTCCCGCACACGTTCAGCTTCCACTTCATCGTCAACGACCTCTTCATGGTCCTCTTCTTCGGCCTCGCGGCGAAGGAGGTCTCCGAGAGCTTCCTCCCCGGAGGCGCGCTCTCGAGCCTCTCCAAGGCAGCGATGCCCGCGGTCGCCACGCTGGGCGGCGTGCTCGGCCCGGTGGGCATGTTCTTCCTGCTCCACATGGTCTTCTCCCCGACGCCCTCCGTCACGCACGCCTGGGCCGTGCCTACGGCCACCGACATCGCCTACTGCTGGCTCTTCGCGGGCATCATCTTCGGCCAGAAGCACCCCGCCGTGACGTTCCTGCTCGTGCTCGCCGTGCTCGACGACCTCATCGGCATGATGATCATCGCCGTGTTCTACACGCCCGAGGTCCACGTCGCGTGGCTCGGCCTCGTGGCCGGCGCGATCGTCGTGTGTGAGGTCATGCGACGCATCGGCGTCAAGAGCTTCTGGCCGTACGTCCTCATCGGCGGCCCGATGTGCTGGTTCGGCCTGCACAACACCGGCGTGCACGCCGCGCTCGCGCTCGTCCCCGTCATCCCGTTCATGCCCCACGGCGGCCGCGACTCGGGCCTCTTCGGCAACAAGGGCCTCCACCACCACGAGGAGGATCACAACGACGTGGCCGAGGACGACCACGGCCACTTCGACGACACGATGAACGCGTTCGAGCACTTCTTCAAACCGATCGTCGACGTCGGCCTGTTCACCTTCGGGCTGGCGAACGCGGGCGTGTTGCTCTCGATGGCCTCCTTCACCGGCGAGCCGACCTGGATCATCTTCCTGTCGCTGCTCCTGGGGAAGACCATCGGGATCTTCTGCTTCGCCTTCGCCGGCACCAAGCTCGGCCTGAAGCTGCCCGCGCCGATGAACCTCAAGCAGATCGTCGTGCTGGGTTGCGTCGCGGGCATCGGCTTCACGGTCGCGCTCTTCGTGACCACCGTCGCCCTGCAGTCTGGCTCCACGGAGATGATCGCGTCGTTCAAGGCCGCGGGCACCGGCGACATGCTCAAGCTCGGCGCGCTGCTCTCGTTCGCGGCGGGCCCGATCGCGTTCGCGATCTCGAAGGCGATCGGCCTCGAGAAGATCAACACCACCGCCGAGCTCAAGGCCCAGATCCAGGCGTCCGAGGGTGAGGGCGCCGCCGCGGGGGCGCCCTCGGCCGCCGCCGCCGCGACCGCCACCTCGGTCGAGGAAGAGTGAGCGCGTCGAGTTCAAGCTCGCCCGAGGCGCTCGTCGCCTCGGGCGCCTTCAGGGTCGAGCGCGTCCGCCGGTCTGGCTGGGCGCCGCTCGTCTCGCCGTTCTTCACGCTGGCGAGCTCGCTCCCCATCGCCGCCGACACGGTGTCCGGGCGTGACCGCGCCAAGACCTTGAAGATCGCGCTCGTGATCACGGGCGTCATCATCCTGCTGGGCGCGCGCGAGGTTCACTTCGCGCTCGCGCCGCTCGGGCTCGCGATCATGGCGAGCGCGGTGTGGTTGCCTGTCACCGACCTCCGAAAGCGCGGGCTCGTCCGCCGGGCCCGCGAGATGATGCAGGTCGTCGAGACCGAGGACGAGCCCGCTCGCCTCGAGCACGACGGCCGCCGCCTGATCCTCTGGAAAGGGGAAGACCGCGCGCGTCGCGTCCTCACGAACCGGCCGTTCGACCTCACCCTGGGTGAGCTCGAGGGCAGGGCGGTGCTTGCGGTGCGCGCGAAGGGCAAGGGCGGCAAGCGCGAGTCGATCTGCGCGTTGGGGCCGGCCGGCTCCGGCGAGGGCTACGACACGTTCTCACGCGACCGGCTCTTCGAGCCGGTCTACGTCGAGTCGAGCGCGGAGTGGGAGGGGTTGGTGGCGCGGACGCGCGAGGCTCACGACGAGGCGAGGACGCCCCGACGGTAGGCCAGCACGACGAACGCGCCCTGGAGCGCGACCGAGAGCGCCACGGCGGACCAGTCGACGAAGAAGTAGGGCGACGCGTCGAGCGGCCACACGAGCTGGCCGAGCGCCCCGAAGAGCGTGAACGCGAGCATCGCCGAGAGCCACCCGACCACGGGTGAGGCGACGGCCCAGCGCCACCACGCCGACGCCTCGCTCCAGCGAGGCTTGAGGATCAGGAGCGCCCCCAACGCCCAGACCCCGATGACGACCGAGTAGGACACGCTCACGAGCGCGTAGGGGGCGAAGCAGTCCGCGCCCGCGAGCGGGTGCGCGCACGTCTCGGGCTGTGCGAGCGCGACGAGGAGTTCGACGTTCATGCGTGGGGAGCCTTCGAGCAGCAGGGGGAGGGCGTCCTCAGACGGCGAAGCTCGTGCCACAGCCGCAGGAGCGCTTGGCGTTCGGGTTGGTGAACTTGAACCCACCGCCCATCATGTTCGACTCGAAGTCGATCTCGGTCCCGCTCAGGTACAGGTAGCTGCGCGGGTCACAGAAGACGCGCACGCCGTGAAGATCGAAGACGCGGTCGTTCTCACTGGGCTCCTCGACGATCTCCAGGATGTAGTTGAGGCCCGAGCATCCGCCTGCCTTCACGCCTACGCGGAGGCCGTGGGCCGAAGTCGCGGGGTCGATGTCGTTCTCGAGCATCATCGACATGGCCTTGTCCGCAGCGTGGGGTGTGAGTCCGATCATGAGGAACCTCCGTATGTGGTCTCAGAGGCGCTTTGTAGGCGCCCCATGGGGGAATTCGTGCTTGTGAGTTCGTGCGCTCCGATGATACCTCGAAGGGCACGAACTCGAGAGACGTTAGGCAGCAGAGTCGGGCGCGTCAAGCGGCCGCCTCGCGACATCAGAACGCATCGCGCGACGTGTGCATTTCACCACACTGCTCAAGCGCGGTCGGCTTTTTGGAGAGTGGGACGTGACGATCATCCGCGCCTGGGGAAAGACCGATGTCGGCAACATCAAGGATCACAACGAAGACTACTACGTCGTGGACGACGAGCACCGCCTCTTCGTGGTCGCTGATGGCGTGAGCGGGAGGACCGCTGGTGAGGTCGCGAGCAAGGAGCTCGTGGGGTACATCCAGCGACGCGGTGAGGAGCTCAGAGAGCTCATCGATGGCGGAGACCCTCTCAACGACGAGGCCCATCGAGAGCTCATCCTGCAACGTGTCGTCCAGATCATCCAGGGCGGCAACACCGAGGTCTACGAGCTCGGCAAGCAGCCCGGGTACGGCGGCGGCATGGCCACCACGGTCGTGATGCTCGCGCTCGGCGACAGCGTCGGCTTCGTGGGTCACGTCGGCGACAGCCGAGTCTACCTCAAGCGCCAGGACCGGATCTTCCGGATCACCGAGGATCACACCTACGCCGAGATGCTGCGTAAGCAGGAGGCCGAGGGCGTCGCCCTGCCTCCCGGTCTCAAGGACCGCTTCGAGCACGTGCTCACGCGCAGCATCGGCCACAAGCCCCACGTCGACGTCGACGTGGCCTTCTTCGAGCTCCAGCCCGGCGATCAGTTCCTGCTGTGCTCGGATGGCCTGACCGACTACCTGACCGGCGCCGAGCTCTCGGATCACCTCCAGCGCATGCGCGGCGATCAGCTCCTGACCGTCCTCATCGACGAGGCGCTCGAGCGCGGCGGCCACGACAACATCACGGTCGTGCAGGTCGAGGTCCACGACCAGGGCAAGGCGCTCGCGACGACGCAGCGCATGGACTGTCTCTTATACACATCTCCGAGCCCACGAGACAGGCAGAAATCTCGT
>CAJXPN010000073.1 GCA_913058025.1 uncultured Myxococcales bacterium
ACAGAGTAGATCGTCGGCAGCGTCAGATGTGTATAAGAGACAGCGCCCTCGCTCCACGAGGACGCGCTCGGCGCGCGCCTCGGTGAGCACGCGACCGCCGGAGAGAATAGCTCTGGGTATCAATACCTTGGCTGCGTTCTGCTTGCCGTTGTTCGGGCACCCGAGCTCGCAGAACCCGGAGCCCCGGCAGCCCTTGCGGTTGTGCATCAGCCGGCCGCCCCTCCAACCCAGCGCGTCCACGCCGCGCGCGATCAGCGCGTTGTTCCGGTTGACGCGATCGTCGGGGACCTCGTGGACGCCGAGCATCTCCATGACGTCGGCGAAGTCGCGATCGAGCTGGGGGTCGAGCAGAGACTCGAGCCCCCAGTCGTTGGCCCACCACTCCACGATCTCACGCGGCAGCGGCTTGCACAGGTTGGTGTTGTGGAGCGTCGAGCCGCCCACGCCCTTCCCCTGGAGGACCCGGATCGCCAGGTCCTCGGTCGCGCGCGACGCCCCCTCCATGAACAGGCGCGGGAGCATCTGCTCCTCTCGCCGCGTCATCTCGCCAGGGCCCATGGCGCCGCCGAGTTCGAGCGCGACCACGTCTCGGCCGGCCAACGCGAGGTCGTGGAACGCCATCGACCCTCCGGCGCCCAGCCCCACGACCACCACCTCGGCGCGCACCACGCCGCCATCCCCGACCGAACCCGCAGACTGAATCGACATCTCACTCCTCCTCGCCGACAGGATCGCCTTCTGGCGGGTGCGCGCCGTCGAAGAGCGCGTAGTCGATCGCGGGCCAGGCCGCCGGGCGCGTCCAGTAGCCCATCATGCACACGGACTTGAGCGCGCCGAACGCGCCCCGCAGGATCGGCGCGCGCGCGCTCGACCAGGACTCCAGGTAGGCGGCCCTCTCGGCCGAGTTCAGGCGCGTGAAGCGCGCCCTGCGAGGCCCGAGCGCGTACGGCCCCGCCTCGAACAGCACGAGCAGGTCGGCGAGCTGGGCGCGCTTGTCCTCGGGCATGTGGGAGGCGAAGTCGAGCGAGGCGTCGAGCGCGCCGATGGCGCCGGGCTCGGGCAGCGGCGCGTCCACGTCGTCGTAGCGGCACATCGTGCGCTGGAGCTCGCCGAGGACCTCGCGCTGCCAGGGCTCCATCACGCCGCCCTCGGCGCGGCGCTCACCCAACGCGCGCGCCACGAGCGAGGACGCGCGCTCCAGGCCCACGGACTGGGTCCAGCGGGCCGCGTCGTCACCGACCGCGCGCGCGAGGCGCCCGAGCGCCTTGTCCGCGATCCTGTCTCGAATCCCTCGCGCCATCGGCGTCCTCTCACAAGGTCCGTTGAGTCATGACCACCAGCACCATTATTGGAGCGCGGGGTCCCGCTGACGCAAGGACGAAGGGAGGGCCACGCGAGACGACTCCAGACGTCGGCCCATCGCGGAGGTCCATGGAGACGCGACACGCGGCGCGAAAACCGTTCCAGCGCGAGGCCTTGCTCGCGAGGACCCAGGCGCCGACAGCAAGGCGCCCCTACTCGACCTCGTGCGGGCGTCCGAGCACCCACCCCTCGACCGCCACGACGTCATGGTCGCCCCAGGGCACCCCGTCGGGCTGGACACCGAGCGCGACCTGCATCGTACCTATCAGCCCGACGACCGAGTCGAAGCGGTCCTCGCCGTCGGCGCAGTCGCCGAAGCCGTCGATGATCTGGGCGAGCGCGTCGGGGGTGAGGTCGGCGTCGAGAGAGGAGAACGCGTCGAGGATGAGCGAGGCGTTGGCGGCGCGCGCGCCCTGGGCGCGCTTGCCGCCGCCAGACAGATCAAGCCCGAGCCAGGCGTAGACCTCGGCGGGGTAGACCTCGGCGAGGCCGAGGTCGCCGCGGGTGGCCTCGTAGAGGGAGCCCTCGAAGGGGAAGAGGCGGACGTCGAGGTTGGGGTCCGAGAGCGCGGGCTGGAGCATGTCGCGCCAGGCGGTGATGGCGGCCTTGCCGACCTGGTTGGCGCCAAGCGTCCAGAAGATCGGGCACGGCGTCGTGGCGCCCGGGCGAGGCATGTCGCAGCGGCGGCGCAGGTCGCCGGGCGAGGAGAGGCCGAGGCCGGTGACGAGCTGAGCTCGAGACGTCCCGCCGGGGCGCATCGGGTAGAACGGCCGGGCGAGTGAGATCTCACTGGGCGAGGTCGCGGGGTGCCAGAAGTCGGCCCAAGATGCGGAGCCAGCGTCTTGCTCGAGGAAGGCGCAGAAGTCGGTGACGCCGGCGAGCTCGGCCCAGGCGCGCGGGACGCCGAGAGGGAGGTCGAGTCCGAGCAGGCAGAAGCCGGGGGTGCGCATGGAGAGGGCGCGGCAGAGGGTGGCGTCGGCGGCGAGGGCGTCGGGGCGCGCGGGGGCGCCGACGAGCCAGCGGCCGCCGGGCTGGAGGTCGGCGATCGCGAGGTAGCGACGCGCGGAGCGCAGGCTCCAGTCCGCGTGGGCGACGAGCGATAGGTTCAGGGGGTGCATGTGAGGTGGTCTCGCGAGGGGGTGAGCGCTTGCGCGGTCGGGGCAAACGCACTACTTGGGAGGGGAGCTGCGCCGGGTGTTTCGAGAGGAATGCCGCCGGGCCGCGGACAGGTTAGCTGGCGGGCGCGAGAGGCGCGCCTCACAGGACCAAAGAGAGAGAACCTCGCCACAGGGAGCGACACGCGATGAGCACCGAGTACAAGGCATGGCCCTATCGAGAAGCGAACTCGATCCTGGAGAAGCTCGAGCGCGAGCAGAAGGCCGGCCTGAAGCGAAAGAGCGAGCGCGTGATCCTCGAGACGGGCTACGGCCCCAGCGGCTTCCCGCACGTCGGGACGTTCAGCGAGGTCGCGCGCACCGACTACGTCCGCCAGGCGCTCGACGCGCTCTCCGATCATGACGACGCGCTGCTCTACGCCTTCAGCGACGACATGGACGGGATGCGCGGCATCGGCCTCGGGATGCCCCACGAGACGCTCTCGGAGCATCTGGGCAAGCCGCTCTCGGACGTGCCGGACCCGTTCGGTGAGCACGAGTCGTTCGCCGCGCACATGAACGCGAAGCTGTGCTCGTTCCTCGACGCCTTCGGCTTCGACTACGAGTTCAAGTCCTCGGCCGAGCAGTACCGCAGCGGCGTCTTCGACGAGGGCCTCACGCGCATCGTGGAGCACTACGACGCGATCCGCGAACGGTGCATCAAGGAGCTGCGCGAGGAGAACGCCGAGACGTGGAGCCCGTTCCTGCCCACCTGCGAGCACTGCGGCCGCAACACGACCACGCGCGTGACCGGCGTCCACACCGAGGACGCGACGGTCTCGTACACGTGCGACGGGCGCTTCAACGCCAAGATCCTCTCCTGGGAGGAGATGGATCGCGCGAAGATGAAGCAGGCCAAGAAGGACTCTCCGCCCTACTGGGAGCTCAAGACCCGCGTCCAGGGGTGTGGCCACTCGGGCCGCATCCCGGTGACCGGCGGCGGCCTAAAGGTCGGCTGGAAGGTCGACTGGGCGCTGCGCTGGTACACGTTCGGCGTGGACTACGAGATGTACGGCAAGGACCTGATCGAGTCGGCGACCGTCGCCGCGGATCTCGTGCGCATCATGGGCGGCGAGCCGCCCGTGGGCATGGTCTACGAGTGGTTCAACGACGAGAACAACCAGTCGATCAGCAAGTCCAAGGGCAACGGCGTGACCGTCGAGACCTGGCTGGAGTACGGCCCGGTGGAGTCGCTGGGTTGGTTCGTGTACCAGTCGCCGGAGAAGTCCAAGAAGCTGTTCACGGCCAAGATCGCGCAGGCGACCGACCAGTTCCTCAAGGACCGCGCGCGCTACGGCGTCGAGGAGGAGGCGGACCGGGTGAACAACCCGATCCACTTCATCGAGCAGGCGAGGATCGCCGAGCACGGACAGGTCGGCTACGCGAGCGACCTGACGTTCGGGACGCTGATGAACATGGTCGGCGTGTTGGGTACGGACGACCCGGCGGTCGTGTGGGAGATGGTGGAGAGGTACGACGAGGACGCCTCGAAGAACCGCGAGCTGATCCACGACATGATCCGGTGCGCGCTGGCGCAGGTCCGCGACTTCGGCGAGGAGGTGCGCTACGAGGCGCCGCCCGAGGAGTTCGGCCCGGCGCTCGAGGTCTTCCTCGGGTACCTGCGCTCGGGCGAGGCCCACGGGGAGACCGCGGAGGAGATCCAGAACCGCGCGTACGCGGCGGCCAAGGACCTCGAGCTCCCGCTGGGCGGGTGGTTCAAGGCGATGTACCGGCTGCTGCTTGGCCAGGATCGCGGGCCTCGCCTCGGCACGTTCGTGAGCCTGTACGGAGTGGACGAGAGCGTCGCGCTCATAGAGTCTCGGCTCGCCGAGCTCGCCTATTGATTGTATGATCAAGGAGTTGGGGATACCTTGTTCTGGTTGGAACGTTGGGGGGTGTCTCGAGAGAGGCACCCCCCAACGTCATGTATAGCGGGAGAGATCGAATGAAGAAGACGACGACGTGGATGGTCGCGACGCTCGGCCTCGTGATGGTCGTGGGCGCCGGATGCAGCTCGAAGCCTGCCTCTCAGGTGAACCTGGAGGCGCTGACGAAGTCATTCGAGGCGCACGCGACCAAGGCAAAGGAAGGTCAGGACTTCGACGCCGCGGGCTTCGAGGCGCAGGTCAACGACAAGACCAAGAAGATCTACTCGGGCAAGGACAAGCTCGACGTGGAGCTGCTCAAGAGCGGCGAGGTCGTGGGGTTCAAGGACAAGAACTCCAACGACACCTATGAGAAGGCCACGGACGAGCAGATCTTCTCGCTCCAGGTGGAGAAGGACAAGAAGGAGGTCGTGGCGACCGACGAGCACAAGCACCACTACCGGCACAGGCCGGGCGGCGGGTTCTTCACGGGCTACCTCATAGGCAGCATGCTCTCGCGCCAGCGCGGTCACTACGGCGGCCGCTACTGGAGCGCGCCGAGCAGCGCGCGCTACGTGAAGCCCGGTTACTACGGGAAGTCGGTGCGCTCGGGGTCGAGGACATCGACGCGTCGCAGCAGCCGATCTGGCGGGTTCGGCTTCGGCAAGTGAGCGCGGTCTCGCGTTGCTGTGGGCGCGTAGGGGTTTAGGATCATGGGCGTCGTCGGCCACGAGGGCAGGCGACGTCCATGTCCGTTCGAGGAGCACGAGATGAAGCAAAGTACGATCTGGCTCATTATAGGGGGAGCCGCCGGCGTGATCGCGCTGTTGGTCGGCGCGGCGCTCGCGTTCGGGTTGCCCGCCCTCGGCAGCAGCGGACCCAACGTGGCCGCGGCGAGCGTGGACATGGAGAAGCTGACCAAAGAGTTCGAGCTCGCGTTCAAGGGGGACGGAAAGAAGGACGTGGGCGCCTTCGCCGCGGTGGTCAACGACAAGAGCAAGGGCATCTACAAGGGGGATGATCCCGCGAGCGTCGTGATGGAGAAGTCCGGCGAGGTCGTGGGCTTCGTGGACCGAGACGCCGACGGAAAGTACGACATCGCCGACGACAAGCTCTTCTCGATCCAGGCCGAGAAGGACAAGAACGAGCTCGTGGCGACGGACAACCACAACCGCCACTACAGGCACAGGCCGGGCGGAGGGCTCTTTACGGGACTCCTCGTGGGCAGCATGCTCTCGCGCCAGCGCGGACACTACGGTGGCCGCCACTGGGCGTCCTCACCCACGTCGTCGTACGTGAGGCCGGGGTACTACAACAAGATCAAGAGCCAGCGCGTGGGGCGAGCGTCTTCTTCGTCGAGCCGAAGCTCGTCGGGCTGGGGCTCGAGCACCCGGCGTTCGTCGAGCAGCTCGTCGAGCAGCTCGTCGAGCACGCGGAGCTCGAGCTGGGGTTCGTCGGGTTCGAAGAGCACGAAGAGTTCGAGCTGGGGATCGAGCAACCGGTCCGGATCGAAGGGCCGCAGCAGGAGCGGATCGCGCTCCGGCGGGTTCGGCTTCGGCAAGTGAGCGCGGGCCCGAGGAACGTGAAGGGAGAGTGTATTGGGAGAGGGTGAAGAGGCCGCCTCGGTCGAGGCCGGGGACGAGGTGCGCGCGGACGAGTCCGTACAGGAGCAAGCACAGGAGCCAGCACAGGTGAGCGGGGGCGGGGAACCCGAGAACCTCGAGTGGGACGACCACGCGCGAACGCGCGTGCGCATCCTGCTCGGGTCGATCCTGCTCGTGGCGCTGTGCAGCATCACCTACGAGCTGGTGATCGGGACGGTGTCGAGCTACCTGCTCGGGGACTCCGTCTACCAGTTCAGCCTGACGATCGGGCTGTACATGAGCGCGATGGGGCTGGGGTCGTACCTGTCACGGTTCATCACCAAGGACCTGCTGCGGGCGTTCTTCTGGGTGGAGCTGGGGGTGGGCATCCTGGGCGGCGCGTCGAGCGCGCTGCTGTTCGGGGTGTTCGCGTACACGCCCTACTTCGGGCCAGTGATGTGGGCGCTGACGATCGCGATCGGGACGCTGGTCGGGCTCGAGATCCCGCTGCTCACGCGCTACGTGAGGAGGTACGCGGACCTGCGCCTGGCGCTGGCGAACGTGTTGAGCTGGGACTACGTCGGCTCGCTGGCGGGCTCGCTGGCGTTCCCGCTGCTGCTCCTGCCGATGCTGGGGCTGCTCAACAGCGCCGCGATCGTGGGGATGATCAACATCATGGTCACGATCGCCGGGATGGTGCTGTTCCGAGACGAGCTGGGCAAGCCAGGGCTGCTGGGCGCGGCGGCGCTCGCGAGCATGGCGCTGCTGGTCGGGCTGTTCTTCGGCTCGGACGAGTACGAGAAGTTCCTCGACAAGAGAATGTTCCAGGACCCGGTGCTCCACACCGAACAGACGCAGTACCAAAAGCTGACGCTGACGGTCTGGAAGGGTCGCGACTACCGGCTCTTCATCAACGGGAACATCCAGTTCTCGAGCGTGGACGAGTACCGCTACCACGAGGCGCTCGTGTACCCGACGATGGCCGCGGCGCGCGGGAACGAGGACGTGCTCATCCTGGGAGGAGGGGACGGCCTCGCGGTGCGCCAGGTGCAGCGGTTCCAGGACGTGAAGACGATCACGATGGTGGACCTGGACCCGAAGATGACGGAGCTCGCCAGAGAGCACCCCGTGATGAAGCGCCTGAACGAGGGCGCGATGGACGACGACCGCCTGACCGTGGCGAACGCCGACGCGATGAGCTACCTGCTCGACACGCAGCGCAGGTGGGACGTGATCTTGATCGACCTGCCGGACCCGAACAACGAGGCGCTCGCGAAGCTGTACTCGGTCGGGTTCTACAGGCTGGTCCGCAACCACCTCAAGCCAGGCGGCGCGATGGTCACGCAGTCGTCGTCGGTGTACTTCGCGCCGAACTCGTTCTGGTCGATCCACAAGACGATCGAGTCCGCGTTCTGCCCGGAGGGCGGATGCGCGCCGGGGAACGAGCGCGTGACGCCCTACCACGTCTGGGTGCCGACCTTCGGTGACTGGGGGTTCAACCTGGCCACGAGGGAGGACCACGACCCGAGCCAGTGGAACATCCAGGCGGGCGGCGCGTTCCTGACGCCAGACACCATGAGCGCGGCGCTGCACTTCACGCCGGACGTGCTCGAGCGCGACGTCGCCACGAACCGGCTCGTCGAGCCGGTGCTGCTGCGCTACTACATGGACGACTGGCGCCGATTCAACAATTAGAGTAGGCCCGTGGGCCGCGCGCGGCTCGCCTGTAGGTGGGCCCGCACGACCCCGAAGTCTAAACAGACGCAAGGAGCAAGGCATGTCCGAACTCGCCAAGGCCCGCGCGCGCATGATCGCGCGCGTCACCACCCAGCTCCCCCCCGGCACCGCCGCCGAGCAGGTCGCCGCGCTCATCGAGCGCGACGACACCGAGGCCGCCGTCCAGGCGCTCGAGCCAGACGTCCTCTTCCGCCTCATCAAGACCGCGGGTTGGGACCAGGGCGTCGACATCGTCCCGCTCGCGTCTCCCGCGCAATTCCAGTCGTTCTGTGATCTGGACGTCTGGCGACGGGACCACTTCATCGGCTCGCGCCTCGACCCCTGGCTCGGTGAGCTCGTGGAGTCGGCGACCGACGAGCGCTTCCAGCGCGTGTGCCGTGAGTTCGACCCCGAGATCCTCGCGCTCTACGTCCAGGAGGGCCTCGAGGTCTTCGACGTCGACGAGGGGATGATCCCGGACGAGGCGCCCGACCGCGCCGAGATGAGCCCGGACGGCATGTTCGCGCTCGTGTACCCGGAGGACGAGACGCGCGCGGCGCTGATGCGCCGGCTGTTCGCGCGCCTCTACGAGCTCGACCGCATGCTCGCGTGGACGCTGATCGAGGCCGTGCGCTACGAGCTGCGCACCGAGATGGAGGAGTACGCCTACAGATGGCGCACGAGCAGGCTCGAGGAGTTCGGCTTCGTGGCGCGCGACGAGGCGCTCGCGATCTACCGACCCATCGACGCCGAGAAGCTGCGCGCGTCGCTCGACTCGGGCGCCGCGCTCGAGGGCGAGGGCGACCAGCTCGTCACGTTCCCGACGCCCCCCACGCTGGACCTCCCGAGGGTGCTACGGACCTCGCTCGACGAGGACTTCCTCATCCTGTCACTCCTCGCCCAGATCGAGGACGACGACCTGCTCCAGGCTCGCCTCTACGAGCTGTCGTCGCTGACGAACAAGGCGATGATCGCGGACGGGATCGAGCCCGGTGAGATCGAGAGCGGGCGCCAAGTGCTCCGCCGTACGATGGGCTACCTGAGCCTCGGCCTGGACTTCCTCTCCAGGGAGTCCGAGGAGCGCGCAAAGGAGCTGCTCGCCAAGCGCTCGCTACGCGAACTCTTCCGCGCCGGCTACTCGCTGGCCTCGGGGCTCCAGCGCCAGGCTCGCCGTCTGCTCAAGCGCCCCACGCTCACGATCATCGACGGGCTCAGGTTCTCGCTGCTCCGCGACGAGGACGCCACGCTGTTGGACTCGCTCCTGCGCACGCGGCCGACGTACTCGGCGGACATGTCGAGCCACGAGGAGTTCTCGCGCCAGAGCCAGATCGACGACGCCGCGCTGCGCCTCGGCGTGGTCGGGTTCAAGCAGCTCTGGACGTTCGGGGTGGCGCGCGTGGGGCTCGAAGAGTTCGCGCGCGAGGTCTACTCGAACGAGACCATGAACACGCCGCTGGACGCGACGTTCGACGCGGTCTTCGCCACGGCCGTGGCGCGTGAGCTCATAGGACAGGACCCCCACCCTGTCCCGCTGGGCCGCGAAGAGCTCGGGGCCCTGCTCGTCATGTTGGCCAAGCTCGAGATCGGACAGGACGCGACCGCGCTCGTGCCTCGAATCTCGAACGCGGTCGCGCCGTTCCTCCCCGGCGCCGCGTCCAGGCTCTACACGGACTGGCTCGACGACACGCTCCATCGCCTCGTCGACGAGCTCGGCAACGTCCGGGACCTCGAGGACGCCCAGATGGTCGTCACACAGCTCCTGCTGATCTCTTCGAGCTGACGAAGCGTTCATCCGAGACGGGACGCAACATCACGGCTTCGCGTACGATAACCCCCCACGTACGCACGAACCTACGGGCTCGTGCGGGACGCGAAGACGAATTGGTATGACCATTGACTCACGAGTCATATTCTGCGACAAGTCTGGCCATGTGAGGGTGTAAGTCTATGTGCGAACGGCGTGACGAACGCGGAGGGGAGCTGCGATGAGAACGATCAGAGTGATGACGGGCGCACTGTGCGTGCTGCTGGGCGCGACGGGGCTCGCGGACGCCGAGCCGCTCGAGGGGCGGGTGTCGGACGCCGCGACGGGGACACCGATCCTGGACGCGCGGGTGCGCGTGATGGGGACGAACCACACCGCAGAGGTCGACGCGCAGGGCCGGTGGAGGCTGGACCTCCCGCCAGGGGCCTACGAGCTCGAGGTGAGCGCCGAACTCGAGGGAGAAGAGCACGTCTCGAGGCTGGTCCGCCAGTACGTGCCCCAGATCAAGGACGCCGACGCGTACGTCTACACCTGTCTCTTATACACATCTCCGAGCCCACGAGACAGGCAGAAATCTCG
>CAJXPN010000074.1 GCA_913058025.1 uncultured Myxococcales bacterium
TACACAGAGTAGATCGTCGGCAGCGTCAGATGTGTATAAGAGACAGCTCGTGGACCGCCCGACGCCGGAGATCTCGATCTTCGAGCCGCTGGATCGCCTCGGGGCGAACCCCGAGGACGCGCTCGCGTCCTACCTGCTCGGCAGGAGGTTGCAGCAGTCCGGCAGGAGCGAGGAGGCCAGGGCGCCGCTGGCGCGCGCGCTGGAGTCGCTCGAGGACGACGCGTTGCGTGAGGAGGCCGCGCTCACGCGCGCTCAGGCGAGCCTGTCGGTCGGAGACTCGGCCGGCGCGCGCGCCGATCTGGCGCGCGTCGAGGGCACGCGGAGCTCGAGGGTGCGCGAGGTCGCCAGAGAGTGGATCGCCCGCGCGGACTGGTTCGATCGATCCCGCGAGGAATAGGTGGCGTGATGGGCGCCGTTTCGACCGCGTACCCTGGTCGTGTCGTCGACGAGATGGACCCGTCGAGGTGCAGAGACTTCACACGCGACCCACCTTGGGTTAAACCGGGGGCGCGGTCACATGGGCCGCGCCAACGCCTTCGGAGCAGACGAGACGATGCGAGAAGCCAGATCTTTCGCGACCTTTCTGGTCGCCGCCATGACGCTGACCGCGTGTGGCTCGGAGTTCATCAGCGACGACACGCTGTACACCGACGACATGGACTTCTCGATCGACGGGGAGTCGCGGATCCTGGACACGGTCGAGAGCCGTGAAGTCCTCGACGTGCTCGCGAAGTACCGCGCCGCGATCGTGAAGAAGGACTTCGGCACGCTCAACAGGATCGTGTCGCAGGACTACTACGACAACGCGGCGACCACGGACACCACGCGTGACGACTACGGCCGCGAGGGCTTGAGCGAGACGTTCGAGCTCATGGCGCAGCACGCCGAGTCGATCCAGTACAAGGTCATGGTCAAGAGCCTGGAGGTCGAGCGAGGCCTCGCCCACGTCGACTACGAGTACTCCTACGCGTACCAGTACCGCGTGGGGGACGAGGTCGCGTGGGACTCCGGCACGGACGTCAACCGCGTCCAGTTCAAGCAGATCGAAGGCGAGTGGAAGATCATCGCGGGGCTGTAACGCCGCCGCGTGAGGCGCGGAGGCTTGAGCCCTCGCTACTTCGGGTCCATCCTCGGGGGAAATAATCACGTCATCGAGCGCGCTAGCTCCATGTCGACGCGCGCCCTCTGCGCGCCCCCCTCGAGCCCCGAGAGAGGCTGGATCATGCGGACCACGAGTTCATTCTTCATCGGCGCGCTTTGCGCGCTCACGTTCTCCTCTCCAGCGGCGGCACAACCCGGACCACGCGGCGCGGGCGACCCGCTCGTCGAGGCGATGCGATCGGGAGACTACGAGCTCGCGCGGAGCATCGCGAACCGGCAGGACGACACGCAGGGGCTCGCCGTACGCGCAGAGCTCGCGGAGATGTCCGGGGATCTCGCGGAGGCGTCGAGGTACGCGCGCGTGGCGAGAGAGCGCGCGGTCAACGACGCGGACCGGGAGCGATCTGGCGTGCTCATGGCACGCTATGAGCGCGCCGCGGGCAACTTCGAGGTGTCCGAGGCGGCGCTGCGCGAGATCCTCCAGGCGAACACGAACGCGCACGGCGCGCGCTTCGAGCTCGGGAGCTTGCTCTACCACCAGGGAAAGGAGGCCGAGGGTCAGCAGGTTCTCGACGTCTTCAGCGGCCTGTTCAACGGCGGCGTGATCGACACCCCGGCCGGGCTGGTCTACCTGGGGCGATCGATGCAGCTCTCGGACAGCTTCGACGACGCGAACTACGCCTTCGAGCAGGCGCTAGCGCTCGACGCGAAGTTCGTGGAGGGGCTGGTGAGGTGGGGAGAGCTGCTGCTCTCGAAGTACAATATCCCCGACGCCCAGCGCTCCTTCGAGGAGGCGCTCGCGATCAACGCGAACCACCCGGGCGCGCTCGTGGGCCTGGCGACCGTGGAGATGCTCACCTCCAACCAGTCGGACCGCGCGCGTGAGCTGCTCGGGAAGGCGAAGTCGATCGCGCCCGCACACCCCGACATGTTGCTCGCTTATGCGCACCTCGCGATGAACGACTCGGACTGCCCGACCGCGCGCGAGCAAGCCAACGCGCTCCTGAAGACGCGCCCCAAGAACCTCGAGGCGCTCACGATCCTCGCGGCGTGCCACTACCTGGGCGACGACCCGCCCGCCTTCGACGAGGTCAAGAAGCGCGTGTTCGCGATCCACCCGACGTACGCGAACCTGCTCGCCACGACGGGCTACTACGGCGTGCGAGCGCACCGGTACGTTGAGGCGATGGACCTCTACAGAGAGGCGCTCACGCTCGTCCCCGACCACTCGGAGTCGCTCATGGGCCTGGGGACCGGGCTCTCACGGATCGGTAAGGAGGACGAGGCGCTCGAGTACCTGCGCAAGGCCTTCGACGAGGATCCCTACAACGTGCGCGCGTACAACATGGTCGAACTCTACGAGAAGGTCATGCCTCGCTACGAGTTCATGGACCACGGGAGGTTCAGGGTCAGGGCGCACAAGGATCAGCGGGCGATGATCGACGAGATCGTGGCGCCGGTGGTCGCGGACTCGATGTCGGTCTTCGACGCGAAGTATGCCTTCGAGCCCCACGAGTACCTCGCCGTGGAGATCTTCCCCGACACGACGACCTTCTCGGTGCGGTCGGTCGGCCTGCCCAACATCTCACCGCACGGGATCTGCTTCGGGCGGGTCGTGACCGTGAGGAGCCCGTCGGACGGGAACTTCAACTGGCGCCAGGTCGTCTGGCACGAGATGGCGCACGTCTACCACATCCAGATGTCGAACGGCCGCGTGCCCCGCTGGTTCACCGAGGGTCTCGCCGAGTACGAGACCAACGTCGAGGACCCCGCCTGGCTACGCCATCACGACACCGAGATCGCCTCGAAGCTGTTCACGGAGGGGATGCCCAGCGTGCTCAACTTCAACCGGGGCTTCACCCACGCGAAGAGCATGGCCGAGGTCGTGCGGTCGTACCACCTGTCGAGCCTCGCGATTCACTTCATCGCCCAGACGTGGGGGTTCGAGGCGGTCCCGAAGATGCTGCGCGCGTGGGGAGACAAGAAGCGCACGGCGGATGTGCTGGCCGAGGTCCTCGGCGTGACCGTGGACGCGTTCGACAAGCAGTTCGACGCGTGGCTGCGCACCAAGTACATGAACTTCGACAGCCAGCTGCTCGTCTCGCTCGACGACCTCGGCACGCTCGAGGACCTCGAGAAGGCCCACCGCCGCAACGAGCGTGACGCGCTCACGCTCGCCAAGATCGCGCTGGTGAAGGTGCAGATGAGGGACGCCGACGGCGCGAACGCTGCCATCGAGCGCGCGCTCGAGATCGAGCCAAGGAACGCCTGGATCAACCACGCGGCGATGTACGTGATGGCGCGCCAGGGCGAGATCAAGAAGTCGCTCGTGTATGGGGAGAGCGTGCTCGATGCGCACCGCGACTCGTACGAGCTGAGGATCTTCATGGGCGCGGCGTCGCTGGCCGCGGAGAAGCGCGAGGATGCGCTCGTGCACTTCCACGCGGCCACCCAGCTCTACCCCACCGGCGGCGAGGCGTGGACATACCTGTTCAAGATGGCCCGTGTGATGGGCGACGACGAACTCTACGAGCGCGCGTTGGAGCGCCTCTACATGCTCAACCAGAACGATCCGGCGCTCGCGCAGCTCCGCACGACAGCGTTCGTCGAGAAGGGTCAGTGGGAGGCCGCGTCGGGGACGGTCGCGCGTTGGCTCGACATCAACCCGTTCGATGTGCGCGCGCAGCGCGCCGCGATCCAGGTGGCGACCCAGCGTGACCAGCCCGGAAAGCTCGAGTCGGCCTACAGGTCCCTGATCGCGACGAGGCCATCCGAACGCGAGAACCTCTACGTCGAGGCGATCGCGTTGTTCGTGAAGCGCGGGGACAGCGCGCGCGCCGACGTGTTCGTCGAGATGGCGAAGGAGGACGGTGTGGACCCGGCGCGCATCGAGGCGGCTCGCTCAGGGGCGAAGTGAGGCGCGTCAGTCGACGTCGAGGCCGGAGTGGGCGGCCAGGGCGCGCAGCAGCTCGCGTTGGGTGTCGTCGAGCTCGGTCGGGGTCGTGGAGATGAGCCGGACCACGAGCTTTCCGACGCGGGAGCCCTTGTGGTGGCGGACGCCGAGCCCCTCGAGGGCGATGACGTCACCGTGCTGCGTGCCGGGCGGAACGCGAAGCGGCGCGTGGGCGTCGAGCGTGGGGACACTCAACGTGCACCCCAGCGCGGCCTGAATGAACGAGAGCTCGGCGTCGTGGTGGAGGTCGAGGCCGTCGCGGGTGAAGTGCTCATGCGGTCGGATCTCGAGCGTGACCATGGCGTCGCCGCTTGGGCCGCCGTGTCGTCCGGGCAGGCCCTCGCTGGGGACGCGCAGCTTCGTGCCCTCACCAACGCCCGCGGGGACCCTGATGGAGACGGAGCGGGAGGCGTCGAGCTCGCCGGCGCCGTCGCAGGCACCGCATGGGCGCTCGACCAGCGAGCCGACCCCTTCACAGCGCGTGCAGGTCTGAGAGAGCTTGAAGAGGCCCTGGCCGATGGTGACCTGGCCGTCGCCGGCGCACGACGGGCAGGTGGTCACGGCGGAGTCCGGCGCCGCGCCGGTGCCTTCGCACGCGTCGCACTCCAGGCTGCGCTCGATCTCGAGCGAGGTCGTCGCGCCGAAGATCGCGTCCTCGAAGTCGATGGAGAGCGAGAGCTGGACGTCGGCGCCCTTGCGAGGCTTGGTGTCGTCCTTGCTGAACCCGAAGAAGTCTTCGAAGACGTCGCCGAACTGGCCGAAGATGTCCTCGACGCTGGCGAAGCCGCTCCCCATACCGTGCCCGCCGCTCATGCCCTCGTGGCCGAAGCGGTCGTAGGAGCGGCGCCGCCTCGCGTCGCTCAGGACCTCGTAGGCCTCGGCCGCCTCCTTGAAGCGGGACTCGGCCTCCGCGTCGCCCGGGTTTCGATCCGGGTGGTGGCGCATCGCGAGCTCGCGGTAGGCGCGTTTGATGTCGGCCTCGGAGGCCCGACGATCGACCCCGAGGATCTCGTAGTAGTCGCGCTTGCTCATCGTGGCGTGGTCACAGACTCGAAGTATGGCGAGGGGGCGGTTCGAGGAACAGACCCCGAGACGGGCTAAAGTAAAGCACCCACTCGGGTGAGGCAATGAAGCGGGCGCAGGTGCTCCTTTCATCACACGGCACAAGTCGATACTCTGATCCCAAGTGCGGCGTAACCCACTGAAACAACATGGAGCGTGGTCGTGATACGAATCAACCGATACCATATCGCCAGCGCCTTCGTGCTCCCGAGCCTGTTCGCCGGGTACCACAGCGCGGGGTCTCCCTGTCAGGGCGACTCCTGGGTCGAGCACGGTACCCGCAGCCACATCGAGCTCATTGCGCCCGAGGGACCCAGGGTCGATGCGCGGGCGCCGCGCGTGTCGCCGACTCGCCGCGCGCTCGAGCACGACGGGACGTTCTGGAGGTGGGAGTTCGGCGCTCGTGATGGCCGCTCTGTCGCGTGGAGTGGGGGCGTGAAGGTCGAGCTGACGTCCTCCCCGTCGCCCGAGCTGCTCGCCAGGCATGAGCCCTTCGCCAGGGCGGCGAGTCGGCTCGGGTTCCACCCGGACGTCCCGCTGCTCACCGGGCAGACCTCCGCGAGCAGCGTGGCGTGGACGTTCCTGCCCAGAGAGACGCTCCAGCGGGTGTCCCGAGAGGGCCAGGGGCGCGTGCGCGCGGCGCACGCGGTCGACGCGCGGCGGACCTACGTCGTCTACTACGGCCCGGACGGGACGGGCGCCGACCTCTACGCGCTGGACACCCGCGAGGGGGCTCCGATCTGGCGCGTCTCGTTCGGCCCGGAGGCGGTGGGTTCTGCCGACTCGGCGCAGCTCGTCGTGCGCGGCGGCGACGTCCACCTCTACACGATGTCTTCGGATCAGCGCTGGTCCGTGCGCGTGGACGGCCAGACGGGGCGTGTCGTGGGGAAGCGCGCGGTCGACCCGGCCATTGGCGAGATCTCTCGCGCGTCGCTCGAGGGCATGAATCCCGCGGGCGGCGCGTCCGAGTGGTTGTCCCAGGATGACGGCCCGCCGACGCTGAGCGTGACCGTCGACCCTGCTCGCCCTTGGTCGCTCTCGCTGGCGACGAGCCGCTTCGGTGGAGTCGTCTTCAAGGACGACACGTTGTACGTCCTCGGCTACGAGCCGGGCTCACCCGGCGCGCTCCTCACCGCCGTGGACGCGCCCACCGGCGACGTCCGATGGGTGACGCGCGCGTATGGCCTGGGCGGCGTCTTCAGCGGCAAGATCGCGAACGAGGTCGAGCTCTTCGTGCGTGACGGGCACCTCGTGCTCCACGGCCAGGAGACCCGGGGCGAGTTCGTCGAGGCGATCGACATGGCCTCGGGCGAGACCGTCATGAGCAAGCGTTACCACCGCTGAGGCCCCTCAGGGCCTCCACCCGAGGTTCGGGCTCAGCGGCCCGTCCTCGGTGACGATGGCGCACGCGCCCGCGAAGAGCTCCCCCGACATGTAGCGCGTGAACGGCGCGTCGTCGTCGCGTCGCGGTCGGAGCTGGTCGTTGCCTTCTCCACCTGGCGCGCCCAGGTTCATCGCGATCTCACGGACCGCTCCGTCCTGGTAGGCGACCAGCGTGGCTCGCCCGCGGCCGTCCGTGTCCATGACGAGCGCGGCGTGGGTGTACCAGTCGTTGTTTCGCTCGTCGTCGTTCGCGTCGAACGTGTTGTGAAAGAACGCGACGTGGCCAGGCTTCAGGCGCGAGGCCTTGAAGTTGACCTTCGCCTCCTTCGCGCATGCTCGGTAGAGCGCGGGCACGGAGCCCTTGGCCTTCGCCCCTAGCTCGACGCCCCTGGCCTCGAGCTCGCTCCAAACATAGCTCGCCGCGCTCGAAGGCGTCTCCCCCGCCTGACTCGTCGGCTCACGCTCGAGGCGCGCGACCGACAGGCTCGGGAGGGAGGGGGGCTCGGTTGCTGCACCCGCGGTGGGCGAGTCGTCGCGCTCTGGCGATCGATCAGGCGACCGCGCCGGTACCCGCTCCGGTGCGCTGGATGGCGCCTCGCGTGAGGCGCGCGCGACGGCCCGACGCGGCGAGCGAGGCGTCGCCCTCGGCTCCGCGTCGCGCGTCGCCGCGACCACCCTGCGGTGCGAGGTCTCCTGGGCGTGGGCGTCGTGGTCGCCCTGGAGCGTGGGGGAGCCGTAGATGTGGAAGGGCGCCCCGGCGCGCACTGCGCAGCCGGACGTGACCGTGAGGATCGTGAAGGTGGCCATCGTGGCCGCGCATCGTGTCAAGTTCATGCTCGAGCTCCGATGTAGGATAACCGCGTCATGCGCCTACATTGTGCGCCGAGGCGTCGAACGCGCAATATTTTGCGTCGGCGAGGCTCCATGGGTCCGCGCGCGGGGTCGATTCTTCGCGCGCTCGGGATGTCGTCGGGCGCGCCGGGTGTTGAGACTTTGCCAGAGGAGCGAGTCGGGCGTACTCTGGCGTGGCGCGGGGCGCCGCGCGTACGAGCCCGATGAATCACGAGTGGAAGGACGAGCGCGATGACGACGCAGGAGAAGATCGGCAAGTACTCGATGGTGCGTCACATCGCCACGGGCGGCATGGCCGAGATCTGGCTCGCGGAGCAAGAAGGCCCGGGCGGCTTCAGCAAGCAGCTCGTCATCAAGCGGATCCTGCCCCACCTCGCCCGCGATCAGCGCTTCACGCAGATGTTCCTCGACGAGGCGCGCACGGTCGCGCAGCTCACGCACCCGAACATCGCCCAGATCTTCGAACTCGGTGAGACCGACGGCGACTACTTCATCGCGATGGAGTTCATCGAGGGGATCGACGCCTCGGTGCTCATCGAGTTCGCGCTCGAGCGCGACGCGGTGATCCCGATCGCGGTCGCCGTGCGCATCGTCGCCGACGCGTTGCGCGCGCTCGACTACGCGCACACGTTCAGCGACAGGGACGGCGTGTCCCTCGGCCTCGTGCACCGCGACGTGACCCCGCACAACATCCTCGTCTCGAACGACGGCGTCGTGAAGCTGGTGGATTTCGGCGTGGCCAAGGCCAAGGAGAACCAGTCGAAGACCCAGACGGGCGCGGTCAAGGGCAAGTACGCGTATATGGCGCCCGAGCAGATCCAGTCGTCTGACGTCGATGCTCGCGTCGACCTCTTCGCCGCGGGCGTCGTCCTTTGTGAGCTCCTCACCAAGCAGAAGCCCTTCGGCGACGATCTCGCCGCGGTCAACGCCATCCTCACCAGCCCGCCCATGGACCCGAGGACGGTGCGCGGCGACATCCCGGACGAGCTCGTCGAGATCCTCGCCATCGCGTTGGAGAAGGATCCCGAGCGCCGCTACAGGACCGCGGACATGATGGCCCGGGACCTCGACGAGTTCGCGCGCGTCTCGGGGCACTATTGCTCGAACCGTGAGATGGCCGACTTCGTGCGCGAGATGCAGGGGATGGCGCCCGCGCGCACGGGCAAGGTCGACACGACGGGGCCGCGCGCGCGGTTGACCGAGCGAGAGGCCACGCCGTTCGGTCAGTCACCGGACTCGGGGAGGTTCGTGGCCGAGGCCTCGACCCAGCCTGGCGCGTTCGCGCCGACGGCGGAGATGGCCAGCGTGGTCAACCCCACCATGAGCGAGTCCGCGCCCGAGTATCCGGCGCTCGAGGAGCGCGCGCCTTCGCGTGGCAACGGCGGGCTCATCGTCGCCTTCGCGTTGCTGATGCTGGCGATCGTGGGCGCCGGGATCGGCGTGATCGCGATGAGCATCGAGTCTCCGAGCCTCAAGGACGAGCCCAAGAAGGTCGTCGAGCAGCCCGAGACGCCCAAGAAGAACCTGCCTCCGGTCAACCCCAAGGCGCTCGCCCATGAAGACGGCGCGCTCGTGATCGTGAACGCCGCCAAGGGCGTCGAGATCTTCTTCAATGGGGTCTTGGTGGGCCGGACGAGGATGACCACGAAGCTGCGTCCGGGGAGCTACGATGTGGTCGTGAAGCTGGATGGGAAGGAGGCGAAGCGCACGATCGAGGTCGGCGCTGCGGGCCTGAGCCAGATCAAGCTCGAGTCTCCGTGAGCGCTCCGTGAGCTGGTGGTGTGAGCCGCGTTGAAGTGAGACGAAGAGAGGCCGCCCGGTTCTACCGGGCGGCCTCTTCATGTTCGGCGCGTCGCGTCAGCCCAGGATCGGCATGTCCTCGACGCGGAGAGGGAACTGCTGCGCGATGATGCTCTCGTCGACGCCCGCGAGCTTGCGGATCTGCTGGTGGATGTGCGCCGGCGTGATGCGGACGCCGGCCTCGTCGAGCTCGAGGGTCTCGGGGTTGACCGTGAGGGGGTTGTGGCCCTCGTCGCTGGCGCCGATGACGGTGTTGCCCGGGATGCCAGCGCCCATGAGCATGAAGCTCGTGATGGACCAGTGGTCCTTGCCGCGGTTGGCGTTGTAGTAGGGCGTGCGGCCGAAGTCGGAGCCGATCAGGACCACGACGCGATCCGCCATGTTCTGGCGTTCGGCCTCGTCCCAGATGTCGTTCACACCCGAGAGGAGGTTGGCGAGGCTGGTGAACTGACGGTTGTCGTGGTCACCGTGTGTATCGAAGCCGCCGACCGAGAGGTTGGCCGAGACGCAAAGCCCCGCCTTGTACGCGGCGATGGCGACCTGAGCCTGGCGCTTGAGCTGGCTGCCTTCGATGTCGGGCAGGAACTCGGTCAGCCGCTTGAGCTCGTTGTTCGAGCCGCGTGCGACGTGGAGAGTCGAGGAGGCCAGGTGCTCGTGGGGAAGGTGGGCGTGCTCACGCTGACGCGAGAGGCGCTCACGCTGGAAGCGCTGGATGCGCTCGAAGCCGCCCTCCGTGTGGTCTGTCTCTTATACACATCTCCGAGCCCACGAGACAGGCAGAAATCTCG
>CAJXPN010000075.1 GCA_913058025.1 uncultured Myxococcales bacterium
TTCACGCACACCCCACCCTTCGATCCCAACGGCGCGCGCGAGCGCGGCTTCATCGACCGCACGCAGGCCGCGCGCCTGATGTCGCTGCTCGCCAACTACGGCGTCGACACCCTCTTCGCCGGCCGCCTCGTCGACAACTTCACCCTCGGCGACGTCCGCCCCACCCTCCGCGTCACCTCCGCCTCCGACGCGCCCTCCTCCGTCGGCGTCCAGGCACAGTACCTGCGCGTCACGCTCTCACGCTCCGCCTCCGAGGGCTCCGTCCCCGTCGGCGACCGCTTCATGACCGTCGAGCAGATCGGCGTCCCCTGACGTCCTCTCTCGCTCATCCGCACCAGGAGCCTCCTCTTGACCTCGCCCGAGAACATCACCGACGACGCCTCACCCTACTGGCCGCGCGCGCTCGGGCTCCTCGTCTCCATACTCATCGCCTGCGGCGTCCTCTACGCCGCCGCGCCCGAACCCGCCGTCGCCCAGCGGCTCACCTCAGAACTCACCGGCCGTGACCTCGCCAGGCAACTCACCGAACACCTCTCGAAGGCCGACCCCGACGCCGCGTCGCATCCCATCGCGCTCACGCTCGTGGGCCCCGAGCACGTCACCGTCGCCACACGCGACGCCCTCGTCTCCAACCCCAAACTCACCGCGGACCCGCTCGGCGCACCCTTCACGCTCACCGCGAACCTCGACGCGGGCTCCGTCTCCACGGCCGTCATCTCGTCCGGCGACCCCAAACCCGTCGCCTCGTCCACCAGGCGCGTCGGCTCGTGGATCTCGATGCTCCCCCCCGCGCTCGCCGTGCTGCTCGCGGTCTTCACCCGCCGCCTCATCCTCTCGCTCGCCACCGCACTGATCGTGGGCGCCGCCGCTCAGGTCGGCTGGTGGCCACACTCCGCGCTCTACAAGGCCGGCGAGTCCTACATCGTCGGACCCATCGCCGACACGTTCAACCTCTACATCATCGCCTTCACCATCAGCCTCGTCGGCATGGTCCACGTCATGCTCCGATCGGGCGGCCTCGCCGGACTGCTCGAGATCGTGCGCACCCGCGCCACCGGCGCGCGCTCCACCCGCGTCGCCACCGCGCTCATGGGCGCCGTCGTCTTCTTCGACGACTACGCCAACACCATCGTCGTCGGCTCCACCATGCGGCCGCTCACCGACGCGCGCCTCATCTGCCGCGAGAAGCTCGCCTACCTCGTCGACTCCACCAGCGCCCCCATCGCTGGCATCGCCGTCGTCTCCACCTGGATCGGCTACGAGGTCGGCCTCTTCGACGTGCTCTCACAGCAGCTCGCGCTCGGAAAGTCCGGCTACGAGATCTTCTTCGAGATCCTCCCCCTGCGCTTCTACTGCCTCCTCACCCTCTTCTTCGTCCTCGCCAACGCCTACTCCGGGCGCGACTTCGGCCCCATGCTCACCGCGGAGCGCCGCGCGCGCGCCACGGGCGCGCTCCTGCGCGAAGGCGCCAAACCCCTGGGCGCCAGCGCGCTCGAGGCCCTGCGCCCCCCCGAGGGCGCGCCGCTGCGCGCTCGGAACGCCATCATCCCCGTCGCGCTCGTCCTCACCAGCGTCGTCTTCGGCATGTTCTGGTCCGGCTGGAGCAGCGCCGACGGCGCCTCGCTCCCCTCACTCCTCGGCGCGCTCTCCGGTAAGCCCTTCCCCCTCGGCCAGGCCATCGGGGAGATGGCCTCCTTCACGACCTGGCGCGACGCCTTCTCCAACGCCAACGGCGCCAAGGTCCTCTGCTCGAGCGCCATCCTCGGCAGCCTCCTCTCCATCACCCTCGCAGTCTCGCAACGCATCCTCCCCATCCGCGACGCGCTCCTCTCCTGGGCCAAGGCCATCCCCGGCATGCGCACCGCCATCTCCATCCTCGTCCTCGCCTGGGCCATGCGCTCCCTCTGCGACGACCTCTCGACCTCCGTCTACCTCATCGGCGCGGTCCAGGACTTCCTCTCCCCCCTGTGGCTCCCGGTCGTCACCTTCGCCCTCGCCGCCCTCGTAGCCTTCGCCACCGGCACGTCCTGGGGCACCATGGGCATCCTCCTCCCCGCCATGATCCCGCTCGCCCACCACATGTCGCTCAATCAGCCCGGCTCCGAGATGGTCGTCGCGCTGTGCCTCGGCGCCGTCCTCGACGGCGCCATCTTCGGCGACCACTGCTCCCCCATCTCCGACACCACCGTCATGTCCTCGATCGCCTCCGCCTGCGATCACCTCGACCACGTCCGCACGCAGATCCCCTACGCCGTCACAACCATGCTCGCCGCCGCCATCTTCGGCTACGTCGGCGTCGCGCAGGGGCTCCACCCCACCGTCGCGCTCATCCTAGGCGCACTGTCACTCGCCGCCGTCCTCGCGCTCGTCGGCAAGCACGTCCCCGACGCCGACGAGGACGCCGAGCCAAGCGCCGCGTGACCGCCACCCCACGTCGAGACCCGCGAACCACAGCGCCAGTTCGAGAGCGCGACCGAGCCCCCCGCTCGGGGGGCAGCGCGATGGCCGCGAGGCCAGCAGCGCGGGGGGAGTCCCCCGCTCCAGGTCGTGCACCACCCCTCGCCGAGACCACGCGGGAGCAGTCCCCTGCTCCAGGTCGTGCACTCCCACACGCCCAGGCCAGCCGCGCGTGTAGGCACGTCCAGGAAACGCGAGAGGCGCCGCCGCAGGTCCATGACCCACGGCGACGCCTCGAGGCACCCAGCGAAGGCTCAGTCGCTCAACGCGTCGAGCACAGCGGTCATCGCGGAGTGCCAGTCCGGGACCATCTCTCGGCCCGCGGAGTTGGTCTCCTCGTAGTGGTCGCCGGGCGCCTCGGCGCCGTCGTACTGGAAGTCGTACGGGGGCACCATGTAGCCCAGGAAGTCCATCCCGAGGCCGACGAAGAACGGCACACGGCCAGGGATCCGCTCGTACATGTAGGGGCCGTCGGGCGCGGCCGTCCAGTCGGGCGGGTTCACCGCGTCTGGCTTGATGATGCACGGGTTGGTGCCATCACCGTCAGGCGTCTGGAGGCCGTCCTCATCGCAGTTGGGCTCCCACTTGAACCCGAGCACGTCGCCGATCGTCGGGTCCTGCACCGAACCCTTGCCCGGGTAGCCGCCCACGAGCAGCTCCGAGAAGAGCTCCCCGGGCGCCGTGAAGAAGCTCACGTCTCCCAGGCGCACCACGGCCACCTGGCTCATCACCAGCGGGAAGTCGGGCGTGTAGTTCGTCCCGATCGTGAGCACGTTGTACATGTCGCGCCTGAAGACCTTGATCGACAACGCCGCCAACAGGAACACCGGGTTCTGGATCGAGGTCAGGTAGCGCTTGGTCGCGAACTCGAGGTCGTCACCGGCCACCTCCACGAGCTTGCCCGTCTTCGCGCCCTCGAGCACCGCCTGCGCGATCCTCTGGCCCATCGCGTCCGCCTTCGGGAAGCCCATCTCCGTGACCTCCGTGCCGTCGTACGCGCGCGCCGGGAACGACCTCGGGTAGACGAGCCCGCCGACCGCGCCCGCGAACATCACCGTCACGCCACCGAGCCCGTCGAGCGCCGGCGCGTCCCCGGCCGCCTCCAGGCCATCACGCACGTACTTGCGCGCGAAGTGGAAGTAGTCGGCCGTCAGGTACGAGTTCTCCGACCACACCGCCTCGGCGTGGTTCGCCACGCTGAGCATCGTCGCGATCGGGGTGCCGTCCGACTTACGCATCAGGCGCACGACCGGGATGTTGTCGTCGACGATGAACGGCGTGCGGCTGTCGTTGAACGCCATCCCCTCCACGCCGTCGTCGATCACGCCCGCGTACGCCACCGCCGGCTCGAGGTTCGCGATCGCCTCCTCGACCCCCGCCACCGTCTGGTCGTAGATCTTCTGGATGAACTTCGGATCACGCCCGGTCGCCAGCGGGAGCCCGCTGCCAGGACCCCACTGCCCGACCGTATCCGGCCCCTCGTGGCTGTGGGACGCGCCCATGATGAAGAGGTCGAGGTCGACGTCCTTGGAGATCCTGCGGCGAATGCGCTCGATGTCGGTGTGGAACCAACCCACCGAGTCTAGCGCCGCGAACCCCACCGTGACGTCGCCCACGCGGATCACGGACACCTGCACCTTGAGGTCGTCGTGCGCGAGCCTGGAGACACAACACTCCACGCCGTCACACCCGATCAGCTCCTCGGGGCAGTACTTCGCCGGGCGGCCCGCCGTGAACCCCGCGATGAACGCGCCCTGCATGATCCCGTCGCCCTCGCCGTCGTCGGGCGCCGTGTAACCCGCGTCCCCAGGGCAGACGCCGTCGTAGCCACAGTCGTTCCACTTGGCCTCCGTGAAGCGCCCGAAGTTCATGTACGCGCCGTCGAGCCCGCCGGGCTTGGCCGTCTCGAACCCGTCCGGGGTCACGATCTTGCTGACCGCCGCCGCGAACAGCTCGCCCGAGTCCGAGTCCTTCACGACCGGGAGCGTCGCCTCGTCGAGGATGCAGATGTCGAAGAACTTCGTGGCGTCGTTGGGCCGCGGGATCTTCTCACAGGTCTCGGTCAGCCGGCAGTCCTCGTCGGTCGTGCACGACCTCGAGAGCGGCGCGCGGCACAGGCAGAACTCGTCGAACGCGTAGCCGCGCTCACACACGGGCACGCCAGGGCAGTCCATGCCCGGCGCCGCCGCGTCGTCGCCCCCGTCACTCGACGCGTCCGGCGTCACGACCACGGTGGCATCCGGCGACGCGTCCGCGCTCGCGTCCTCGACCCGTACGTCGGGCGTCGCGCCCGCGTCCTCACCGCCCGAACCCGAGCTGGGACAACCCGACCCCAACAACACACCCATCATGACCAGGCAGCTCAACTGATACCGCTTCATCGCTTCACGCTCCTTCGCTTCGATGTCCATCAACGGCGACACCCTAACAAACCGACCGAGCGCAAAGCCACAGGACATGTGACCACGTGAAAAAGCCAGGGACTCCCTCGAGGGGGAGACCCTGGCCAAACGTCGACATCCGCTCGAGCCGCGCCTCAGAAGCTCGCGTTTCGCACGCGGCCTCTGTTCGAGCGGTTCCTCCGCGGCGCCTCGATCTTACCGGCGCGGACCAGGCAGCTCATGAGCTCGGTGTCGTACCTCGTCGCCGCACCGCACTGGCCGACCAACGCGACCCGGTCTCGCCCGAGACCGCCCGCTGTCTTCACGCAGGACACCAGCCCCTGGTCATGCTGGCTCGCGGCGCCGCACGCCTCGACCAGCGCGCCGACGCGACCTCCTCCCACCCCCTTGGCCGCCTTCATGCAACCCTGGAGGCCGCTGTCGTAGCGGGTCTGGTTGCTACAAGCCGCGACCACGGCCGCCGCGGGCCTGTCGAACGTCGCCGCGAGCTTCACGCACGCCTTGAGCTCCGAGTCGAACTTCGTCGCCGCGCCGCACGCCTGGATCGACGCGACCGGGTCGTGCCTGAGCGCGGACGCTCCCTTGACACACGAGTACAGCTCCGAGGGGTACTTCGTCTGGTCGCCGCACACGTCCACCACCAATGCCGCACGCTCAAGCGGCAACGCCGCCGCCTCGTCGAGGCACTTGTTCAACTCGCTCGAGTAGTTCGTGTGGCGCTCACACGCCGCAACGAGCTCGGCACGCGCCCCGCGCCCAGGTCGAACACGGTCACGGCTGCGATCCTCCTCGCGGTCCTCCACGCGGCCCTGCTTCTTGCCCTTCCTGGCGATGGCCAGCCGGATCTTGCTCGCGCACTCCGACCCGTAGGTCACGCGGTCCACCCGGCTCACGCCCTCATACCCCACGATCTCGAACTCCACCGTGCGCGTGCCGCGCACGTTCACCACGTCCGGGTACTCGATCCGGCCCTTTCGCCGGTCCAACTCCACGCTGTACGCGAAGTTGTATCCGCGCGTGTTGTCGCGCTCCACGAACAGGTTCAGGCGAGGTTTGATGCCAGACTTACGCAGCTCCTGCCACGAGCTCTTCTTGATCGTGTACTCGAGCGTGAGCTTCCCGCCACGCTGCGCCACCACGTCGACGTCCTTGAACTCGACGTCGAGCGCTCGGCCCTGCGCCGACGCCGCCGTCGCGCTCCCGAGCACCATCATCAGCGCCATGATCGCAGCCAGACTCAACCGCGCCACGGCGCTCTGCTTGTTCGTCTTCGTCATCGTCTCTTCTCCTGCCTCGCCGCCTGGGGCGACACGTTGAACGGGGCCTGTGAGAGGACCTCACCTCTCAATCACACAGACGCCCACGACCCACGACTATTCACACGCGCACCGCAACACCGACCTTACGCCGACGCAAGAACGAAGGAGGCCCCGACGCGTCGCGTCGGGGCCTCCTCTGACTGTCGAGCGCGCGGCGCGCTCAGCTACCGATGCCGAGCGACTTCAGCTTCTCGGTCAGCTCGGGCACGGCCGTGAACGCGTCCGCGACCAGGCCGTAGTCGGCGACCTCGAAGATCGGCGCGTCGCCGTCCTTGTTGATCGCCACGATCGTCTTCGAGCCCTTCATGCCAGCGAGGTGCTGGATCGCGCCCGAGATCGCCACGGCGATGTACAGGTTCGGCGCGACGACCTTGCCTGTCTGGCCGATCTGCCAGTCGTTCGGGGCGTAGCCCGAATCGACCGCCGCGCGGCTCGCGCCCACGGCGCCGCCGAGCTGGTCGGCGAGCGTCATGAGCATGTCGAAGTTCTCACCGGAACCCAGACCGCGGCCGCCCGCGATGACCACCGCGGCGTCCGTGAGCTCGGGGCGGTCCGACTTGACCTGGTCGAAGCTCACGAACTCGGCGTCGTCGCGCGCGCCGACGTCCGCAGTGAACGCCTGCACCGACGCGTCGGCGTAACCCGAGATCGCCTCGAACTCGGTCGTACGCACGGTCGCGACCTTGCGCGGCGTCGTCACCTCGAGCGTCGTGATCACGTTGCCCGACCACAGCGGACGCTTGAAGCGCACGCCGCCGTCGTCGAACACCTCCGTGGCGTCCGAGACCATGCCCGCGCCCAGCTTCGCGGCCACGCACGGCATCAGATCCTTGCCGAACATCGACGACGGCGCGCACACGATCTCGGCGTCCACCGCCTCGGCCGCCTGAACCACCGCCGGCGTGAAGTTCTCCGCGATGTAGTTCGCGAACGCCGCGCCGTTGCCCGCGTGCACCACGTCGGCGCCGTGGCCCGCCGCGATCTCGGCCGCCTGCGCGTCCACGCCGTCTCCGAGCACGAGCACGTGCACCTGACCGCCGATCACGTCGACCGCCTGACGCGCGAACGCGATCGTGTCCAGCGTCACCTTGCGCACCACTCCAGCCTGGAGCTCCGCCACTACGAGTACGTTACCCATCTCATCCTCTCATCTAATCGTTCTCTTTGATCAACCATCGGGGGTCACGAGCCCTCAGCGCTCAGAGCGCCTTGGCCTCGGTGCGCAGCTTCTCGATGAGCTCGTCGACCGACTCCACGATCTGCCCCGCGGCGCGCGTCTCCGGCGCCTCGTACTGGAGCACGTTCACGCGGTTCGCCGTGTCCACGCCCAGGTCCCCGGGCGTCTTGCGGTCGATCTTCTTACGCTTGGCCTTGATGATGCCCGGGAGAGACGCGTAGCGCGGCTCGTTCAGGCGCAGATCCGCCGTCACGATCGCCGGCAACTTCACGCGCTTCGTGCTCGTGCCACCGTCGACCTCGCGGCCCACCGTCGCCCAACCGTCTGCGACCTTGAGCTCGAAGGCGAACGTCGCCTGCGGGTACCCGAGGTACGCCGCGAGCATCTGGCCTGCCTGGTTGCGGTCCGTGTCCACCGACTGCTTGCCCATGAGCACGATGTCTGGAGCCTCCTCCTTGATCACCTCCGCGAGCACGCGCGCCACGGCGTCCGAGTCCAACTCCTCGTCGGTCTCCACGAGGATCCCGCGATCCGCACCCATCGCCAGCGCCGTCCTGATCTCCTTGGTCGACGCGTCCGCGCCCACCGACACGACCACGATCTCTCCGCCGTGCTCCTGCTTGAGCCTGATCGCCTCCTCGACGCCGTACTCGTCGAAGTAATTCATCCGGTACTCGACCCCGTCCGTCACGATGCCCGTGCCGTCCGGCTTGATCTTGACCTTCATGTCCGGATCGGTCACGCGCTTGACCGTCGTCACTATCTTCACAATGGCCTCCATTTCATGCGCCATCCGGCGCGTTCACTATTTCGGTCCAATCGGCGCCCCGCACGCTCTCGTGGTGGCGCTCCCCTACTCTCTCTATCTCGTGCTGATGCCAAACACCCCGCGCGCGATGCGCTTCAGTCCGACGCCAGCCCTCTCAACAACATGTCCGACACCAACGCGGCTTTCTCCTCCACGTCCTCCGGACCCGCCTTCGACAGCGTCAACTGCAACAGCACCTCGTCCAGCGCGCCGAAGATCGCGCGCGCCGCAAGCCTGCTGTCCAGCTCCGCCCGGAGTAGCCCCTCCTGCTGCCCATCCTTGATGAGCTGATGCAAGATCCTCAGATAATCCGAGAACTTGGGGTTGTCGTACTCCTTGACGAACTTCGCGCTCTGGCGAAGCTCCACCGTCACGAACTCCGCAAGGTCCCGGTTCTCCACCACCAGCAGGAAGTGCAGCTGGATGAACGCGCGCAGCCTCGCCGCCGCGTCACCCTCGATCCGGTCGAGCTCACCCTTCAGGCGCTCGATGATCCACTCCATCCGATCCTCGAAGAGGCTGATGAGCAGATCGTCCTTGTTCTTGAAGTAGAGGTAGATCGTCCCATCGGCGACCCCCGCCTCGCTCGCGATCTCGGACACCTTCGTGTTGTAGAACCCCTTCTTGGCGAACGCGCGCAACGCGCCCTCCAGAATCCGCCGGCGCTTCTCGCTGTTGCCTCGTTGTTTGTTGGCCGTCGCCATGTACACCTACTCGGCGGTTCCACACTCCACGAACGCCCACTCATTCTACGCACGCGGCGCTGAATGAATACTCGTTCATTTCCCTAATCCACCCCCATCCCACCGTCAAGCACCACCCGCGACGCGTCGGACGACTTCACTTGAGCAGCCAGTTGCCCCCGCCACCAGTCTCGTAGCCCGTGTCCACGCACCCCTGCGACGAGCCTCCCCCCTCACCGCCAGCCGTCACGTCGCCACCCAGCTCCAGCGTCCAGTCCAGCGCGATCCGGTTCGGCAAACCCGACAACTCCGTGAAGCGCAGCGTCCCCGACCTCGCGTTGAAGACCTCGTCGTCGTCGCTCACGAGCCCATCGCCGTTGCCGTCCAACACGATCTGCGCGCAGATCTCGCCCCCCTCGTAGTTGCACGAGTAACGATCCAGGCCCGAGACGTTCATCGAGCCCGCCCCAGGGTCCGTCGCGTCCACCACCGTCAGCGACACCGACCCGCCGTCGATGTCCCTGGCCACGCGCTCGAGGAGCGTCTGCGTCCCGTCCGAAGCGTACGTCCTCAGGATCACCTGAGGCCCGTCCACACCCGGCAACCTCACGTACATCTGCGACGCCTGGAACAGCCCGTCCCCCTCGGCGCCTTCGTGACGCGTCTCGGCACCATCCAGCGTCACCGCGCCGTACATCGCGAAGCCCTCGGACTCACACGCCGACCTCGGGTCGGGGAGCTCCTCCCCACACCCGGACGCCACACACATCATCGCCACCACGCCACACCACACACGCTCACTCATCTCGACCCTCCATCTGCGCCCGCTTGAGCTCGAGCTCAGCAGGCAGCGGCGCGTCCAGACGCGCGTTATCCAACAACCTCGCCGAGCCCACGTGCACCGCCATCGCCACCACCACGCCCTCGGACTCGGGCACCCTCGCACGCGCCCCCTCATAAACCTCGAGCGTGTCCGGATGCACAGCCTCGATGTAATCAACCTCGACCCCCTCGACCCCCTCGAACCGCGCCGCGACCGCGCGCATCAGCGCCTCACCGTCGCGCTCGCCGCCCCTCCACGC
>CAJXPN010000076.1 GCA_913058025.1 uncultured Myxococcales bacterium
CTACACAGAGTAGATCGTCGGCAGCGTCAGATGTGTATAAGAGACAGCTCCTCGCCCACGTTGACGCCCTGGGCGGCGCGGACATCCTGGTGAACAACGCCGGGGTGATGCATTTCTTCGACGTGACCCAGGGCTACTCGATACAGAAGCAGTCCAGCGAGGTCGACATCGACGTGCTCGGCCCGATGCGCATGGTGCACCACTTCCTGCCAGGGATGCTCACCCGAGGCTCCTGCATCGTCAACGTCAGCTCCGGCCTCGCCTACGTCCCCTACGCCGCCGCGCCCGTCTACTCGGGCGCCAAGGCGTTCGTCCACGCGTGGACCCGCGCGCTCAGGCGCCAGCTCGCGGGCACGTCGGTGCGCGTGGTCGAGCTGCTCCCGCCCGTCGTGGACACGCCCCTGGCGGAGAGCCTCGACCCGTCGTTCTCGAGGATGCCTCCCGAGGACCTCGCCCGCGCCTTCCTCAAGGGCCTGGAGCGCGGCGCCGACGAGATCACCCCGGGGCAGTCAGTCGTCTTGAAGTGGCTGGGCCGCCTCGCGCCAGGGCTCGCGTTCTGGGTGCTCAACCGAGGCGGCGCGTGAGCTCGCCTGCGCCCGCACGAGACGCGTCATGCCATCTCTTCATCGTTCGATCGTCCGGGCGATGTGGACTCCGAGCGGAGCAGACGCCGAAACAGGTAGATGTGGATGAAGATCGCGGTGGAGACCTGGTAGATGGAGACGATCGACAACGGGAAGAGCCCCATTCGAGAAGGCGCAGGGACGAGCTCGATCAACCCGAAGAGCGACAGCGTGACGACCGTGAACGCGCAGGCCAGGTCGAAGATCCCGACGAGGCTCCAGGCGATGGCCAGGTTTCTGCTCCACGAGAACCCCCGCGCGAGCGTCCACGCGACGGGGATCGCGGTGACGCCCACGATGATGTCGAGCGTCCCGTTGACGACCCCGATCTCGGCGGGGAGCGAGCCCTCTAGATACAGCAACAGGAACCCTGCGCCGGTCAGGCGGTAGGTCTGCGTCACCGTCAGCACCCATGACGGGGTGTCCTCCATGAAGTCCTGGAAGGTCGATGAGCGCCAAAGCGCGACGAACCCCAGCACGACCGGGGTCATCACGAGGCCCCCGAAGGCCATGAACCCGAGCACGTCACCCTCTGACCACTTATCAGGTTCCTGGAAGAACGGGATTCGTGACGTGAACAGGCTGACGACGGCCCAGGTCACCGCGACGATGGCGACGGCTCGGGACCGCCGCCAACCGTACAGCGCGATCACGGCCGAGATGGTGAGCGTGATGACGGGGAACACGATGTGGGCTGTTGGTGGGTTCATGGGGTCGTAGTCTCGCTGATCTGTGGTGGTCTCGTGGAGCCTGTCGAAGGCTGAGCCCATGACAGCGCGGCGGCCGGTTTGCGTGAGAGTCAGCGATCGTTTGCTGGCCGGCCGGAGGTCACGCTAGGCGGGGGGGCGCGCGGCCTCAATATGCCAATGAGGTCAAGTACTTGCATTTTGCCCCAATCGACTCGCAGCGCTTGCGCACGGGGCGCCTCGCCGAACTAAGATGCGAACGGACCATGAGCTCATGAGGAGAGGCGACAGTGCAGGAAACATATCCGCTCGCGCTCGGGCTGAACGCTTGCCGCATGCTCGGGATCGACCCCGCGGACATGCTCCGGCGGGCCGGCTTGGGCGATCTCGACCCCAGGCAGGCCGCGCTCGGCGTGACCGCGGAGCAATACGTGGCCGCGTGGGAGGCGATGGTCGACCTGGCCGGGCGCGAGGACTTGCCGAGCCAGCTGGGCATCGCCATCGCGCGCGGCCCGATCGTCCCGGTCTTTCTGGCGCTGGACTGCGCGCCCGACCTCGAACAGGGCTTGCGCCGGATCACCCGGTACAAGCGCTTGATCGGTCCGACCCGGATGCACGTCTTCGGTGATGACGAGAGCCTTACCGTCGAATACGACGGCAGCGAGCCGGGGCTGGAGCTGCCCGACTCCATGTTGGCGCTCTATCTCGCGTTCGTCGTCGAGAAGGCGCGGCTCATGACCGCCCGCCCGGTTGTCCCGGTGGCGGCCACGCTCAACGCTTCGGGAGAAGCTCGCCGCACGTTGGCCCGCCACCTCGGGGTGATGCCGAGGTGCGGCGAGAGGGCCGCGCTGAGCTTCGCGCGCGCCGACGCGACGGCGCCATTCCTGTCCGACGCCCAGGGGGTCTGGCGAGCGATGGAGCAGGATCTCGAGCGCCAGCTCGCCGCGCGCGCCCGGAACAGCGCGATGTCCGCCAGGGTCTCCAGCGCGCTCTTGACGCAGCTGCCGCTGGGGAACGCCGACGTGGTCACCGTCTGCAAGGAGCTCGGCGTCAGCCGCAGCACGCTGCAGCGGCGCCTCCGCAACGAAGAGACGACGTTCCAGGTGATCCTCGACACGACGCGCGAAGAGCTCGCGATGCGGTACCTGACCGGGAGCACGCTGGCGAACGACGAGATCTCTCAGCTCCTGGCCTACAGCGATCCGAACAGCTTCTTCAGGAGCTTCCGCCGCTGGACCGGCATGTCGCCGGGCGAGGTCCGAGGGGCGGCGAGTGGGGCCGACCCGCAGTGACCCGCTCGCGTCACGGCGAAGGCTCGCCGAACACCGCGCCGGCGGTGCGCTCGGACGACGCTGGCGCCGTCTAGGCGCCCGGCGCGGCCTTCACGGTGCTCCGAGGGGCTGAAGGAGCGACCGCGGCGCGACTTTCTTGGAATGGAACGAGGGCGCCCGCGCATTGTTGTAGGTGTCGTCACCGAGGCGTCCTCGAAGAAGAGGGCGGCGAGGGGGACGGATTCCGGATTAGCTCAGTTGGTAGAGCAGTCGGCTGTTAACCGACTTGTCACTGGTTCGAGTCCAGTATCCGGAGCTTCAAGAGAGGCCCAGGCTCAACAGCCTGGGCCTTTCTCGTGGTTGGACCCTCGTCGGCATCGCCGGCGAGGGTCTCGTCGCGTCTGGAGTGATGTGGGAACCCTCGACATGTTTTACGATGAGGACATCTCGTACGCAGCAGCCCTGGAGGCTCGTTCCATGAGCACGAATTTGAAGCGGTTCGGTGTCGCCATCGCAGGCATGATCGTCGTGCTCGTTTTGGGGTTTGGTGTGCTCCTCGGGCTGAGCTGGTACGGCCCTGGTTTGGTCGTGGCGCTCCTGGGCTCGGGGCACTCGTCCGACGTGATGGTCGGGCTCGAGGCGCCGGCCTTCTCGCTTGAGCCTGTCGGCGCGGGTGAGGACGTGCGCCTGTCCGAGCACCGAGGCAAGACGGTCGTCCTCGAGTTCTGGGCGACGTGGTGTGAGCACTGCGAGGCCACCTCCAAGGCGCTCGCCGAGGCTGTCGAGGGTCGAGACGATGTCGTCGTCATCGCGATCAACGTCCGCGAAGACGAGAACGGGGCGCCGGCGGCGGATCACCTGAAGCGCTACATCGAGACGTCGGGGCACGACTTCGTCTACGTGCACGGCGACGACGCGACGCTCAAGTCGTACGAGTCCCACATGATCCCCCAGATCTTCGCGATCGATGGTGACGGCGTCGTGCGCTACGCGGGGGCTGGAGCCCACGAGAGGCAACACATCGATACGGCGCTGTCGCGCGTACGGTGAGGCCACCTCGTCCGCTCCGTCGCGTCTTCGCGTGGCGCCGCTGAGGGGACGTGTGGCCCGATTCGCGTCATGATCGCAGTGACCTGCGGGGGCGTCTGCTCTACACTCGGACCCTGCAAAACCAATACGAGGAGACCCCCCATGGCGACCAAGAACGAGCTCGAGAGCCTCGAGAGCCTGCTGCGCAAGCTTCCCGAGGAGGACCAGGCCGAGGCCTTCCGCATCCTCTACGGCAACATGCCCGAGGAGCTCCCGATCGCGCCGGCGGCCGCCGCGCTCGCCGAGCAGTACGACTTCGACGTGGCAGGATACCGCTTCTCGTCGACCCCGGAGCAGCGCCGCGCGCCGCGCATCGTGCGCGTGGGTGTCATCCAGACCCAGATCGTGGAGCCGACGGACGCGCCCATCGAGACGCAGTTCCAGTCGCTCTGTGCACGCACCGAGAAGCTCATCCACGCCGCCGGCGCGATGGGCTGCAACGTGCTCGGCCTGCAGGAGGCGTGGACGATGCCGTTCGCGTTCTGCACCCGAGAGAAGGAGCCGTGGCTCGAGTTCGCGGAGCCGATCGACGGCCCGTCGACGCAGTTCCTCGCCGAGCTCGCGCGCCACTACAACATGGTCATCGTCTCGCCGATCCTGGAGCGCGACGAGACCCACGGTGGCACGATCCACAACACCGCGGTCGTCATCGGCAACCGCGGCAACATCATCGGGTCGCACCGCAAGAACCACATCCCGCGCGTCGGCGACTTCAACGAGTCGACCTACTACATGGAGGGCGACACCGGTCACCCGGTGTTCGCGACGCAGTTCGGCAAGATCGGCATCAACATCTGCTACGGGCGACATCACCCGCTCAACTGGCTCATGTTCGGGCTCAACGGCGCGGAGATCGTGTTCAACCCGTCCGCGACCGTCGGCGCGCTGTCCGAGCCGTTGTGGCCGATCGAGGCGCGCTGCGCGTCCATCGCCAACAACTACTTCACCGCCGCGATCAACCGCATCGGCACGGAGAGCTTCCCGAACGCGTTCACCTCCGGCGACGGGAAGAAGGCGCACAACGACTTCGGCCACTTCTACGGCTCGAGCTACGTCGCCGCGCCCGATGGCGGTCGAACGCCAGGGCTCTCGCGCACCAGAGATGGCGTGTTGATCAGCGAGATCGACCTCAACCATTGCCGACAGGTCCGCGACAAGTGGGGCTTCCAGATGACGGCGCGCCTGCGCGAGTACGGTGAGTTGATCTCGGCCGCGGCGGCGCCTGGCTTCCAGCCGCAGGTGATCGCGGACACGGGCATGGAGTATGCGTCGGGCCGTAGCCCTCAGGGCCGACCCGTCGTGAACCAGATTCGTCACCAGGCGACCGCGCAGCTCGCGGCCCCGGCCCGGCAGCTGACGTACGTCGCGGCGGAGACGGAGCCTGGCGAAGAGTGACCGGGGCGCCAGCCTGATGCGTCCTCTCGACGAGACCCCCGCCGGCGATGCCGGCGGGGGTCTCATTCGTGAGGGCTCTGCGACGTCGGGGTTGTTGGCCCGCTGGGCGGCTTGCTAGGGTCGAACCTCCAAGACAAGACATCGGCGGTTCCGAGCGGGCTCACCTGTGCGCGCCCTCCGTCGCTCATGCGCGCCGTCGAGATGCTCGGCGCTGGAGGTTCCTCATGATTCGCCTGGATATGCTCGTGGTCGCCGCGTCGTCGTTGATGTTCATTGCGTGTGGCACCGAGACGGACACCGGGGGGGAGCCCACGGGGACCTGCAACGCGCAGGTCGTGCTCGGGTTCTACACGGACGCGGATTGCACGGTGGAGGTCTCGGCGGCGAGCGCCACGCGGACCTACGACACGAACATGTCGTGCTTCGGTTGGGAGGGAAACAGCGCGGCGGGCGAGAACTCGGCGACCAACTTCCAGTGCTACAGGGACCGGCTCTGTTACTCCCAGCACCCCGCAACGCTCACGTGTGATGGGAACAGGTTCACCGACAAGGAGGCGCGCACCGACGCCTGCGTGTTGGATACGGAGAACCCGAACGGGGGAGCGATCTACGCCAAGATCGTCTCGGGCACGGAGTCGTGTCCGGAGGCGCCCGCGGGGTTCGAGTGCCCAGCATCCGAGCCTGGTGAGGGCACGCCGGGGATCGCGGCGTGTCGCTCCCAGGAGTGAGCGCGTCGAATGGGTGGATGGTTCAGGTGACGCCTGCGCGAGCCCCCTCGCCGTGAGGACCGATCAGGCCTCGTCGAAGAGGGCGAGGACCTCGTCGTGTCCGTTGAGCTTTGCGAGCTTTCGAGGGGTGTCGCCGTCTCGATCTGCCTGGTCCGGGCCGTAGTGGCCCGTGGCGAGCAGCGCGCGGGCGACCTTCGCGTGGCCGTGGAACGCGGCGATGTGCAGGGGGCTCCGCTTGTCGTAGTCGACCTTGTCGGGCTCTGCGCCGCGGTCGAGGAGGGGCTGGATCAGCCCTTCGAGGTTCGCCAGCGCGGCGAGGTGGAGCACCGTGTAGCGCTGATTATCGCTGCCCTTGATCTTGGGCTTCGCGTCCAGCAGGCGCAACGCGATGGCGCCGTGGCCCTCGTGGAGCGCGAGCATCAGCGCGGTGCGTTTGGTCCGTTCATGCTTCGCGTCCAGGACGCTCTTCTTGGGCTTGGTGGCGAGGATCTCCTCGGTCAGCGCGAGGTCACCGGACTTCGCGGCCGCGTGGAGGAACGTGCGGCCGTCGTCGGTCTGGAAGCTCGCGTCGACGGACGCGCCGCGCTCGAGCAGCAACTCGACAGCCTCGGCGCGTCCTGCCTGGACGGCCTCGAACAACGCCATGGTGCTGGGCTCTGCGCCCGCGTTCATGAGGGCCTCGAGCAGCGACAGTGGAGACCTGAGGTCGCCGGCGGCGGTCTCGATCGCGGGTCGGCCTTGGTATATGCCCTGCGCGGAGCCGCCCTGCTCGAGGAGCCACAGCGCCAACGCCTCGCGTTTGATCCACACGGCCGCGGCCACCGGGGACTCGGGGCCATTCTCGACGGGCGACCCGGCCGCCACCAGCCGTTGGACGAGCTCGAGGAGCCCCGCGTTGTATTCCGGGTCATCGAAGTGCTCACCGCGGGCTCCCGCGGCGGCGGTCAGGATCGACTCGCCCCTGTCGTCGGCGACGTCGGCGCGCGCGCCAGCGTCGAGCAGGTCGTGGGCCAGGCCCATCGGGATCTTGCCCATGCACCCTTGGATGATGACGTGCAGCGCGGTGCGGCCCATGTGGTCGCGCGCCTCGAGGTCGGCGCCTCCTGCGATGAGTCGGCGGACCTTGGCGATGCGCTCCTCGTTATCCTGGTTGATGTTCAACATGTTGATGAGGCCGACTGTGTCGACCAGCTCGCTTCCCATCTCTGCGTCTCCTCGCTTTCGGGTGGTTTCCTCATGGGAGGCTACTGCCGGGTGAGCGTCGCGCGCAACGCGCTGGGGTTGCGCGCGGTCTGAGATGTTCGTGGGTGTGCTCGTCGTGCCCTGAGTGAGCGCGGCTCGAACGAAGAGAGCGCGCCGACTTCGGCGCGCTCTCTTTGGGTGATGAGGTGGGCGAGGCGTAGCCTACGCGCGACGCTCGCGGTTGCGGCGGCTCATGCGTCCGAAGGCGAGGGCGAAGAGCCCGAGCGCCCAGGGGAGCTCCGGGAGCGTCGGTGCGTCGCCGGCGAGGGACGCGCAGCCTTCGCAGCTGGCCACTTCCTCGTCGTCGTCAGTGCCTCCGTCGATGCCGCCAGCGTCGGCGCCCATGCCGCCGTCCATGTTGCCGCCGTCCATGCCGCCAGCGTCCATGCCGCCGGCGTCCATGCCGCCGGCGTCCATTCCACCGGCGTCCATTCCACCAGCGTCGCCGCCGGTCTGGTCGACTTCGTCGTCGAGGTCCCAGTCGTCGGCGACGCACTGTGCGAGGCCGAGGGCGACCTCACAGCGCTCGTTGGCGGGGCAGGCGACCTCGGTGCAGGGGTCGAGCTGGCAGCCGCCCTCGATGCAGATCTCGTCGGCCTGACAGGTGACGGAGTCGCAGGGGTCCGCGCCGCACTCGCCGGTGAGGGGGTCGCAGACGTCGTCGCCATCGCAGGAGACCTCGTCGCAAGCGTCGGGCTGGCATGCGCCGTCGATGCAGATCTCATCGCCGAGACAGCGCACGCGAGAGCAGCTGGTGACGCATGTGTCGTCGCGGCAGAACTCACCGTCGGCGCACGCGGAGTCGCCGCAGGTCGTCGGGACGCAGGCGCCACCGACGCAGCGCTCGTCGGCGCCACAGGAGACGTCGTCGCAGGCGTCGGCGCAGAGGTCGTCGTTGCAGTGCCCGCAGGCGTTGCGGGAGTCCTCGTCGACGGCGCCGTCGCAGTCGTTGTCGAGGCCGTCGCAGAGCTCGTCCTCGGGGGAGGAGACGTCGACGCAGATCTCGAAGTCGTCGATTCGCGAGACCATCCCGATGCCGACCCGAACGGGGACGGAGGAGAGGCCGTTGGCGGTCGCGAGGTAGGTGAAGCTGTCGTCACCGTCGTAGTCGGGGTCGGGCGTGTAGACGAAGCCGCCGTCTGCGCTGAGCGCGACGACGCCGTGGGCGGGGAGGGTGTCGATGGAGGCCGTCATGGGGTCGCCCTCGGGGTCGACGTCGTTGGTGAGGACGCCAGGGGCGGCCACGGTGAGCGTGGTGTCCTCGTCGGTCACGTAGAGGTCGACGACGGGCCTGGGCGCGTCGTCGATGGCTCCCACCGTGATGTCCACGACCACGGGCGCCGACGGAGAGGTCCCGTCGAGCACGCGGTAGCTGAAGGAGTCGGGCCCGTTGTAATCGCGGGCGGAGACGTAACGGAACCCGCCGTCGGCGGTGAGGTTCAATGTGCCCTGTGTGGGGCCGCTGACGAGCTCTGCCTGGAGGACGTCCTCGTCGACGTCGCTGTCGTTGATGAGGACGCCGGGTGCGGCGACCTCGAGCGGGACGTCCTCGTCGGTGGCGTAGGCGTCGGCCAGGGGCACCGGCGCGTCGGGTGTCGGCAACACGTCGACCAACACGGTGATCGAGGTCGTGCGGGCCGTGCCGTCGTAAGCGCGGTAGCTGAAGGTCGCCTCGCCGAAGTGGTCGGGGTCGGGCGTGAACACGAAGCTGCCGTCGGCGGCGAGGACGACGGTGCCGTGCTCGGAGCCCGCGGGCTCCGCGACGAGGACGTCGCCGTCGAGGTCGAGGTCGTTGGCGAGCACGCCAGGCGCGGGCACCACGAGCGGTGTGTCCTCGGAGGTCACGTAGCTCTCGAGCCCGGCCGTGGGTGTGTCGTTGACCTTGTCGACGCGAATCGTGACCGTGACGGGGTCCGAGAGGCTGCGGCCGTCGCTGACCTGGTAGGTGAAGCTCGCCTCACCGGCGGTGTTGTCGCCGGGGACGAAGGCGAAGCTGCCGTCTGCGTTCAGGTCGAAGTCACCGAACGCGGGTCGGGTGAGCTCGACGGCCTCGAGGGTCTCTCCGACGTCGGCGTCGGTGTCGTTGAAGAGGACGCCGGGCACCTCCACCGACAGCGAGTCAGTCTCCAGGACCGCGAAGCTCTCGAGCTGTCCCACGGGGCGGTCGTTGATCGAGGTGATCGTGACCACTGTCTCGCCGTTCTCGACGCGGTCGTCCTCGGTGGTCGCCCAGAGCGTGAAGCTCGCGTCGGTCTGTGTCCCCACCGTCTCCACGTTCTCCAGCGGCAAGAACTCCAGCAGTGCCAAGGCGTTGCTCGCGTTGCCCGGCGACTCGGGGGGACGCACCCACTGTCCATTCTGCGCCTCGCTGAAGCCGGCGGCGGCCAGTGACGTGGCGGTGAGCGCGCCCGCGTTGGTTGGCTGTGCCTCGAGCGTGAGCGCCACCGTGGCGTTCGACGGAGTGGTGATCCTCACGCCCGTGAACGGGGTGAGGGTCGCGTCGTCGCCGCCTGCCGTGAGGCCCGCGCCGATGATGGCGAGCGCGGTCTCGTTGGTGGTGTTCCACCAGACCTCGTTGGCCTCGGCGACCTCTGCGCGGGATTGTCCGGCCATGCCGACGAAGGCGTCGAGGTCGCCGTCGCCGTCGAGGTCGCCGAAGCCCATCGGGCCGACCTGCTTGAAGCCGATGTAGCTCTCTTCGCGGGTGAAGGCGCCGTCGCCGCTGCTGATCCAGACCTCCGCGGGCTCGAGGCTTCGCGCGAACACGATGTCGGGGCTGTCGTCGGCGTCGACGTCGACGAGGTAGGCGAAGTCGCCCCTGGAGCTGTCTCTTATACACATCTGACGCTGCCGACGATCTACTCTGT
>CAJXPN010000077.1 GCA_913058025.1 uncultured Myxococcales bacterium
ACGCCAAGGTCCACCCGCCCCACCTCGACGGGTACTGGCGCTCGAAGCGCGGCGAGTTCCGGCTCATCGCTCAGGCCGACGGGAAGACGCGGCTCGAGGGGAGCACGTGGTACGAGCTCGACATGGGCCCTGGCCCGTACTGGCGCCTGATCGCCAACGGCGTGATCCACGGCATCCACCTGCGCGTGCTCGACCACGTGAAGGTGCAGGTCGAGGCCGGCGCGGAGCGTCGAGTGAGCGCGTCGCGCTGACGGTGCCCCTGGAAGGTCAGCGCCCCGGCGCGAGGTCTCCTCGCTGCTGGAGCGTCGCCCGGAGCTCCTCGCGCACGCGGGGGCCGCTCCACCCGTCGCCTTCGCGCCACGCCGCGAAGGCGACGGTGCCCCGCGGCCCCCGCGCGGTGCCGATGAACCAACCCATCGTGAAGACGCTTCGGTCCGAGTCGTAGCCCGAGCCGGTCTTTCCGGCGAAGGCGCCGCCGTGGCCAGGCTGGACCCACATCGCCTTGACCGCGCGTTGGTGCGCCGGGTCCACGGGGAGGGCCTCGCGCTCGAGCGCGGTGACGAACTCGAGCTGCCCCTGGGCGTCTATCTCGAGTGAGCCTCCGAGCCAGAACGAGTCCTCTCCCGAGGACACGTCGGCGTTGCCATAGTTCATGTCTTTCAGATGCTTACGTATGGCCTCCTGCCCGATGCGGCGTGCCAGGCGCTCGAAGTACCAGACGACCGAGGCGCCGATGGCGGTCTCGAGCGTGTGGTCCTTCGCCCAGGATGGGTATGGGACCGGGGCGCCGTCGTAGCGCTCGAGGTGTCCCGGGCCTGAGAGCGCGCCGGTCTCCAGGCCGATGAGCGCGTGCGGGATCTTGAAGGTCGAGTACGGGGGCTTTGGCTTGTCGCACTGGGCGCCGCGCGACCAGGACTCGCCCGTGTCGAGGTCGCGGATGAGGACGCAGCCGTTGGCGCCGTCGTGCGCGACGCCTCCGACCGACCACGCGCTCGCTCACGACGCGGTGAGCGCGATGGTGGCGGCGAGGGTGGTGAGGGCGAGTGGTCGTGAGCGGTTCATGTGTTCCTCGGGGTGTCGGATCATTCGAGGAGTGGTCTAGCGCGTGGACGTGGCGCAGATGTGGCGAAGGGCAGTCGTTTTGGGAGTGATCTCGACGCGTGACGCCTGGGTTCGCGAGGTCGATCGGGGGCGTGGTAGCCTGACGTCATCGCCATGTGTAGGTGCGAACGCGTCGAGGCGTCGATGGACGGACAGGATCAGGAGAGCGCGAAGGGTCGGCTCCTCGGGAGCTCGAGGCGCTTGCTCATCGCGCTCGTCGCGGTGGTGTTCGTGGCGGCGTTCGTGGCCTTCCTCGCGGCGCTGGCGTACGAGGTGGGGGCGCTCGTCTTCGCGTCCGGGGCCTCATGGAGAGACGCCCAGTGGTCCACGCTGATCGGCGCGGCGGTGCTCTTCGGGGTAGTCTGCCAACTGGCTTGGATCTGGGGGAAGGACGCGCTGGGGTTCGCCATCGAGAGCGCGGGTCCCGTGGTAGAGCACGCGCGTGAGGTCGCGCAGGAGTCGAGCGCGCGGCGAGACGACGAGCGGGGTCGGGAGGCGCTCCAGGACGCGCAGGGCGGGGCGTTGTCGGTGAGCGGAGATGATGGAGGGGGAAGGCTCAGCGAGCTCGAGTCCGCCGAAGGCGGGCTGGGGATCTCGTCGGAGTACGAAGAGGTCAGGCGGGGACGGTTTTAAGTGAAGACTACATTCTGAGGTTGGACGGGCGCGTACGGGTGTGTATGTAGTGATTGCTACATAGCGTAGTGATTGCTACATGGCGTAGTGCTCACTACATAGGTGACCACCAAACCACACACCGGGAGCACAAAATGAAACACCTCCGCGTCCTCTCCATCATCACCCTGGTTCCGTTCACCGTGTTGACGGGCCTGGCCATCTACAACGATGGACTCCTGGAGATCTTCGCGACTCAGTTCGCGACCTACGGCGGCGCGCAGGTGCTCATCGACCTGGTGATCGCGTGCATGTTCTTCCTCGCCTGGATGATCCCACACGCGAGGAGCTCGGGGCGCAACCCCTGGTTCTACGTCGCCGTGACGCTCATCGCGGGGTCCTACGGGCCGCTGCTCTACTTCGCGCTGGCGCCTCCAGCGGAGGCGTGAGCCAAACGCCCGTGGTGCGCGTCGCGTCCAGGTCGACTAGAGTCCGCCGCGAGCGAGCGACGAGGGCGGCATGGGTTACAAGTACGACAAAGACGAGATCCTGGAGGTCGCCGTGGAGGCGTCGCTCGAGGACGGAGTCGCGAGCCTGACCTACGGTCGGCTCGCCAGGCGGATGGGTATCAACGATCGGATGATCGTCTATTACTTTCCGAGCAAGGACGCGCTGATCGGCGCGGTCATCGAGGCGCACAGCGTCAAGCTCCAGGCGTTGCTGGCCGAGGCGTTCGCCAAGCCCGCGGCCGACAGGATCGCGCTGCTGCGCCACGCGTGGCCGGTGCTGGCGACCGCCGCGGCCGACCCTACGATGCGCGTCTTCTTCGAGCTCGTCGGGCTCTCCGCGCGCGGCCTCTCGCCCTACTCCGAGTTCATCCCCGCGGCGATGGAGGCCTGGGCGCAGCTGCTCTCGGGGTTGCTCCAGGTCCCCGAGGCCGAGCGACGCGCCGAGGCGGAGGCGTCGATGGCGCTCATCGACGGGCTCCTGCTCTTGCGGCACACACTGGGCCCTGAGGCCGCGGACCGCGCGGCCGCGCGCCACGGTGTCAACGTCACGGCAGGGTCGTAGACCAGGTCGCGCGCGGGCCTTGGGGAATCACCGCGCCTGGCGTCGAGTTCGACCTCACATTGGAGGAGGCCGTATGCTCTGTGTGATCGCGTGGCTAGTGATGACGTTGGACGTGGCGGGCGCGTTGGGTTTGGCGCTGGCCTTCGGTCTGATGGGTCTGGTCATGCGAGGCTCGATCACGTCGTCGGACCGCCACCTCGGTCTGCTCTCGTGGGCGATCGGTCTGGCGTGCCTCGCGCACCCTGCGCTGGGGCTCTGGTGGTGCCTGAGCGGCGCGTGGTGGTGGGCGATCGGCGCGGGTGTGTCGGGCACAGCGGTCGCGGTCTTCGGGGTGTGGTTCTTGAGCCATTGCATCGAGGCGGCGGCGAGGCCGTGAGCGCGTCCTCGATACCACCTTGACCCAGGAGGACCACCATCCCTTCGATCCATCTTGTCCTCTAATGTCATGTTGACGTATGAGACAACATGGTTTCATTGAGATGTTTTGTCTCAAAAGATGTGTATTCGGGCTGGTTTGTACACGCAGGGGTCGTTTCGTGTACGCTTAACGTCCTGTCTCATTGGGCGGGATGAATGCCCGAGATGCCCTCTCAGCCCGGGCTGAGGGAACATCTTCATGATTCAGGGGTCTCTCCAGGTGTCTCATCGTACTGGACCCCTCACGAGAGCTGCGCCTTGCATCACGCCATACGACTCGCCGTTTCGTGCGCGATCCTCTCTCTGACGTCGTGCGCGCCCGATCCGGAAGACGCTCCACCGAAGGCGCACGCCACAGGCGCGGCGTCTCCCGTCGTCGAGGCGCCTCCATCCGACGCCGAGCCTGACCCGTTCGCGACGCCGAAGCACCTGATGCGTCACCTCGTCGACGAGTCGGTCCGCGAGGTCACGCAGGACCTCCACGCCTGGGCCGATCCGGCCTCGGACGCGTTGGCGTGTGCGGTCGCGCAACGCAACGGCCAGCCCGTGTCGAGGCACGTGGTCGACCGGTCGCGCCACGAGCGCGTCGACGTCGAGGGGACGCTGAAGCGCTCGACGGTGCGGCGGCTCACGCGGAGGCTGTCGGGTGGTCGCCTCGTCGACGCCACGCGCCATGTCACCGACTACACGAGGTCCAGGCGTGGCGCGTGGGTCGAGCAGGCGTCGCGGAGGCATGACACGCGCTACATCTACGACGCGCAGGAGCACCTCGTCGGGTTCGAGACGACGCGCGGCGACGGCACGCTCGCCCAGGCCTCCTCGTTCGACTACGACCCTGACGGTCGGCTCGTGCGCCAGCTCATTCATGAGCATGACCCGTCGGGCGCACGCGAGCGCTCGCACGTCTCGTACTACCTCTTCGCTGAGGACGGTCGAGCGCTCGTCGCGAGCACGGAGAAAGGCGTCGGGAAGTACCACTGGGGCGAGGCAGGTGGGTTGAGGATCACGAACGACCACGAGGAGGACGCCCACCTGCTCTCCTACGATCAGCGAGGCGCCCTGGAGCAGGCGTCCCACTCCGTGGTCGACTACTCGAACCTTCGCAGGCGTCGAGAGGTCGACGGCGAGAGCATCCTCATGAGGATCGGGTACGAGCTCGAGCTCGAGCGGTACACGGTCTCGACCACGGTCGAGCGCGCGCCCACGCAGACCCACGCCGAGCTCCTGGGGTACACCGAGCGAGTCGAGAAGCGCGCGTTCCTGGTCCGTATCCGTCGGCGTCACCTCACGCGCGCGCCCTGTGGTGACGTCCGAGGTTCGTTCGTGGTGGACGCGCTCGCCGCGATCCCCCGAAAGGCAGTGGACGAGTTCGAGATAGAATACAGGGATCTCGACGAGGCGTTCGGGGGGATTCGCGCGAGCGCTCCGGTTCGATAGGATGGCCTCTCGAGTCCACGGCGCGGAGGATCGGAGAGCGTGTCGGTGACCTCCAGCGCGTACCTGGGCGAGGACGCATCGAGCTCGTCGTACCAGCCGATGTTGCGGGCCGTCGTAGCTCGTGTGCGCGTGGCGGCTGAAGGCCTTGGGCCCTCATCGGTGACATCGGTCAGGTCTTGAACGCCATCGTGGCCATGAACGTGGCCATGTAGTCGTCGAGCCTGGTCGCGTCGGAGCTCCATCGGTCCTCGTAGAAGCCCGCGATGAGGAAGCCCGCGTCGAGCTGGCCGCCGATCTGGGCCTCGAAGCTGTGGGAGTGCTCGAGCGCGTCGCCCGCGGCGATGCGCGCGTCGAGGCGCTCCTTGGGGAAGTGCTCGAGGTCGGAGTAGGGGAGGGGGAAGCGGATCTCGAGGGGGCCGCCCTCATCGAGCTCGTCGTGGTCGAACAGGAAGAAGTCGGGGTTCATGAACCCCGCGAGCAGGCGCCCGCCGGGCCGCATGACCCGGTAGCACTCGCGCCAGACGGGCGCGAGGTCGGGCGCGAAGACGTTCGAGACCGGGTGGAAGATGATGTCGAAGCGCTCGTCGTTCAGGATCGACATGTCGGCCATGTCACCCTGGACCGTCACGACCGAGAGCTCGTCTCGCTGTGAGACCTCATAGTCCCGCTCGAGCTGCTCGTCGGAGAGGTCGTAGCTGATGACCTGGGCGCCCGCGGCGGCCAGGATCGGCGCCTGCTGGCCCCCTCCAGACGCAAGACACAGCACCGTCTTGCCCTCCAGGTCCCCGAACCAGTGCTTGGGCACCGGCTTGTTCGGCGTCAGGATCACGTCCCAGTCCCCCGCGCGCGCCGCGGCGATCTCCTCGGCGGTCACGGGCACCGTCCATCGGTTCTCGCGCCCGGCCGACTGCCTGTTCCACGTCTCGCGGTTGTGCTGAATCACGTCCGTCATCGGTCGCTCTCCTGATGGGTCTTCGTTGGTGAACATGGGGTCCGCGACATCATCGGCCGCGATGGCGTTTCGTTCCAGCCCCACCGTATGCTAATTTTCCAGGAGTGGTTCGTGTTGATTTGACACAATATGAGGCGGAGACGTGAACAAGGCGCGCGCAGCGGAGGTGGCGGCGTGGACCATGGGGTCGATCGGGCGAGGACGCTACACGTCCCCGGACGGCTCCGTCGTGCGGTTGCGCCGTGACGTCGACCGCGCCGTCGACGCCACCGCCGAGTACCCACCCGATCTCGAGCTCCCTCCCATGGCCGACGCCGGCCGCGTCACCTCGATCGACGTCACCGCCGAGTCCACGCTCGCCGCGGCCCGCCGCACGCTCTCGGAGCATGGCCAGGTCGCCGCGCTCAACTTCGCGTCGGCGAAGCGCCCCGGCGGCGGGTTCCGCTCGGGCGCGCGCGCTCAGGAGGAGTCGATCGCGCGCGTCAGCGCGCTCTACGCGTGCCTCGAAGGCCGGCGCTTCTACGACCACCACCGCAAGCTCGCCGACTTCGCCTACTCGGACTGGGTCGTCTACTCGCCCGACGTCCCGGTGCTCTGCGAGGAAGACGGCGCGCCGCTCGCGTCACCCTGGGCGTGCTCGCTCCTGACCTGCGCGGCCCCGAACGCAAGGGAGATGACGCGGCGCGGGCGCCTGGCGAGCGAGGCGATTCGTCTCCTCGAGGCGCGGATCGAGCGCGTGCTCACGATCGCGGCGATGAACGGGCACACCCACCTCGTGCTCGGCGCGTGGGGTTGCGGCGTGTTCCGAAACAAGCCATCGGACGTCGCGCAGGCGTTCAAGAGGGTGCTCCAGGGCCCCGCGCGTGGAGTCTTCGAGGGCGTGACGTTCGCGATCCTCGACGACACACGCGCCCAGCAGACGTTGCGCACGTTCGAGAGGACGCTCTGAAACACGAGGACATGAACTGCGCGATCTACGGCGGTCTGGTCGGCGCGGCGGGCCTTACCGCGCCCGCGGCGTGGGACGCGCTCGTGGAGGCTGCGCCCGCGTTTCTCCAGGGTCGAGTCGGGTTCGCGGTTGGGAAGAGAACTGGGGGTGGGACTGCGGCACGGTCCCCCAGGCGCCGCTCACTCTCGTTCGCTTGCCGGTCCCCTCGCAGGGACCTCAGCTTCACTTGCGCCCGATTGTGGCTGGTGGCTCACGGGGTGGCTTTTTGAGGGCTTTGGGAGGGGCGATCGGCTCGAGAAGGCACCCAGGAGGCGTTCTACTGGCCTCGAGCTCAGAGTGGCTATTTACCTACGGTCTCTAAAAACGGCCTCCCAGGCCCCCCTGGCGGCGCCCAGGTTAGACAGGGACTCCCACGCTCATCCGCGCCCAGCCGACCGGAGCGCCCACGCGAACCACGACCAAGAACAGCCGAAAGTGAAGCTGAGGTCCCTGCGAGGGGACCGGCAAGCGAGCGTGAGCGAGCGGCGCAAACGCGCAGCGAGATAGTTCACGTAGTGAACGCTCGGGAACCCGACCGAAGGGAGCGGTGACAGAATCGAGCGAAGCAAATGTAAGAGCGGGACCGTGTGGCAGTTCCACCTCCAGCCCTCTTCAAATCCGCGAACCCAAAGCCAAGAACAGCCGCAAGATGGCTCAGAGCGTCACATCCCGAAGGAGGGGAAGGTCATCTCGAGCACCTCGAAGTCGGTCACGATGCGCGTGACCTCTCCGCCGTGGGTGCGGCCGATGTAGGTCCGGTAGGTGCCCTGGCCGTAGCCGGCGGGGACGACGATGAGGTTGCCGGCGCCGAGGATGTCGTGTGAGAGGTTCGCCCACGTGGGCTTGTGCTTGCGGCGGCGCTTCTGGAGCTGGGCGTGGAGGAGGCGGTCGATCTCGTCCTCGTCCTCGTACATCGCGATCTCTTTGTACTCGATGAAGCGCGAGGCCGTGGCGACGTCCATGAACGAGCCGAACGTCGAGACGACGGAGTAGCCGAACGAGGCGTCGGCGTTGAGCGCGAGGTGCTCTTCGGAGGGGACGGTCGCGAGCGACCAGCGGCGCGCGGGCTCGGGGGAGAGCTCGAGGACGGCGTACGCGACGCGGACCTCGTCGCGCAGCTGAGCCCAGACCAACCTGGCGGTGTGCTCGCCCTTCGGGAGATCGAGGGCGAAGGGCTCGGTCTCGGGGTGCTCGAAGGGGTCGCAGGCGACCAGCTTGCCCGTGGGCAGATGGAGCGGGCCGATGGCGCGGCGGTGGACGACGATATCGAAGCCCAGGGCGGTGATGAACTCACCGTCCTGAAGGTCCCTGTAGAAGTCGTGCATGAGCTGTATTTGTGGGGCTCGAGGGGGCGCGCGGCGCGTGAGGCGCGCCGCGCGTAGGGTGGGCGCGCTTCAGAGAGCGCGTCCCCCAAACCGCGCGGCCAGGCGATCTAATCCACGACTCAGAAGAAGTAGAAGATGCCGATGTTCAGGCTGGTGTTGAACGTTTGGATGGTCAGGCTCCTGTCCAGGCTCGAGATGTTCTCGTTCCCGAGCAGGTAGTGGAGCTGGAGGCCCGTGATGAGCGAGGTGCGCTCACCGACGAGGTAGCCGAAGGCGAGCTGGCCGTTGAGGTCCAGGCCGTAGGTGGACGTGGACTCGTCGGCGGTGGTGATGGTGCCGTCCTCGGCGGTGACCTGGATGGGGCGAGAGGCCCCACCAAAGTAACCGCCGACGCCGACACCCGGGATGAACGTGAAGACCTCGGTCAGCGGGACGTGGTACTTCGCCCCGACGCCGAGCAGCAGATCGGTGCTCGTGTTCGAGGACTCGGCGGTGCGCGCGAGGCGACGCACGAGGCCGCCTGCGTTGAACGTGATCTGGGCGCGGTCGGAGAAGAAGTAGCCGAGCTCGGGGGAGAGCAGCAGGAACAACGTCGAGTTGTTGGCGGGGTCTCCGCCCTCGAGGGTGTCGTTCGAGACCCACGTGAAGTTGAAGGCGCCGTTGAAGCCCAGGCCGAGCTGGCCCGCTTCGGTCAGCTTGTTCATCCCCGGGGACTTCGCGAACGACGTGGACGCGCTGGCGGCCACGAGCAAGAGCGCGGCGGAGAGCGCGACTGCGCAGCGTGTGAGCGTTCTGGACATGGGATCTTCTCCTTTAAGCGCCCTGGCGTGGCCTTTGTGCGCCGCGTCGGTGAGGGCGATGACAATACCTAACTTGGACGCATGGCACGCGAGCCTATTCAATCAGTCGTCGCCCGCGTGTGGGTTCGTGCGTACCGAACAGGCGCACGATAGCAGGAGACGCCCCGCCACCAAAGCGATTGAGTCATCGCGCGAGCTCGAGGAGGAACGCGGCGCGCGTGGCCGGATCGACGTCGCGACGCGCGAGCTCGCGCGCCGCGTCGCGACCACCGCGGAGCGCGACCTCACGCGCGAGATCCATCCAGGCGGGATCGTCGACCACCGCGGGCGCCGCGGCGAGCGCGCGGTCGATGTGCCCGGCGCGCAGGTGGGCGCGCGCGAGCGCCAGGCTGAGCCGAGGGCCGGGCGCGCGAGGGTCGGACGCCCCGAGCGCGTCGGAGAGCTCCCCCGTGGGCGTGAGCTCGAGCGCGCGTGCCCACGTGAGGCTCCAGCCGCTCGCGCGCCGTGACTCGAGCGCGCGCGCCAACCTCATGAGCTCGCCGTGGAGCCCGCGGCGCGCGAGCGCGTCGACGAGCTCGCTGGGCGCGCGCGCCTCGAGCCCGTCGCCCGACAACGCGTCCGTGAGGTGCGCCGCGGCGAGCTCGACGGCGCCTCGGCGCGCGAGCTCTCCCAGGAGCCGCTCGTAGTAACCAGGCGAGGTCTCACCGCGCGGCTCGCCCCGCGGACCCTCCGTGCGCCTGGGTCGCGGCGTCGCGCCGAGCTCGCGGGCGCGCGCGCAGCGCGTCAGGTGCGCCCTCGACTGCGCCGGGGCTGGCGTCTGCGCGAGGTCCTGCGCGAGCGCGTCGGAGAGCGCGCGGCACGCCTCCGCGACGTTCTGTGGGTCGCGCACGCCCTCGAAGAGGACGTCGACGAGCGCGTGGTCGCCGCGCGAGCGGGTCAGGTGCGTGACGAGCGCGGCGACGTCTCGGACGTCGTACAGGGAGCCGTTCGCGCCGCGTGATCGCGCGCGGCGCGGCAGGCGCGAGAGCGTCGCGCGCAGCTGCCGCTCCGCGCGGGCGCCGTCACGCGCGGAGAGCGCGCGGACCAGGTCGAGCGAGACGGCGAGGATCCTGTCGTCGACGGCGAAGCTGTCTCTTATACACATCTCCGAGCCCACGAGACAGGCAGAAATGTCGTATG
>CAJXPN010000078.1 GCA_913058025.1 uncultured Myxococcales bacterium
GGGGGAGGGAGACCCCGTCGACCGAGCTCGCGAACACGCCCGCGTGAAGCCATGGTGTGAGCCGTCCGCCGCGAGCGGAGCGAGCAAGGACCACTAAAGAGCGCGCGAGCAAGGACCACTAAAGAGCGACCGAGCCAGGACCACTAAAGAAGCACGTCTAGAGCTCGAACCGCTTGATCTTCTTGAGCAATCCCCGCCTCGTGATGCCCAGCAGCTTGGCCGCGTGCGTGCGGTTCCCGCCGGTCTGCTCGAGCGCGCGCTTGAGGCTGTCGATCTCGCTCGCCTGGAGCGTGCGGAACGCCCCGTCGTCCTCGGGCGCGTGCTCCGCGGATGCCACGGCGCGTCGCAGCGTCGCGGGCAGGCTCTCGGGCAGGATGACCTCGGTGCGCGTGAGCAGGTGCGCGCGCTCCATGGCGTTCTCGAGCTCGCGGATGTTGCCAGGCCAGTCGTAGCCGGTGAGCAGCGCGGCGGTCGCGCGGGCGATGCGCTTGCTGCGCCCGCCCGCCTCGGTCAGGAAGTGGCGCGCGAGCGGGATGATGTCCTCGCGGCGCTCGCGCAGCGGCGGCAGCTCCAGCGCGACCACGTTGAGCCTGTAGAAGAGGTCCGCGCGGAACAGGCCCTCCTGCACGTCCTCCTCGAGGCTGCGGTTCGTCGCGGCGACCAGCCGGAAGTCCACCGACGTCTCCCCCGTCGCGCCGACCGGTGTGATCGAGCGCTGCTCGAGCGCGCGCAGGAACACCGGCTGGAGCTCGAGCGGCATGTCTCCGATCTCGTCGAGGAAGAGCGTCCCGCCCTTGGCCTCTCTGAAACGCCCCTTGCGCGCAGACACCGCGCCCGTGAACGCACCCTTCTCATGGCCGAACAGCTCCGAGTTGAGCAACGACGCGGGCAACGCGGCGCAGTTCACCGCCACGAACGGGCCGCCGGCGCGCTCGCTGCTCCGGTGGATGAACCTCGCCATCACCTCCTTCCCCGTCCCACTCTCGCCCATGAGCAGCACGTTGACCTCGCCGCGCGCGATGCACCACGCCTCGCGCAGCAGCGCGCGCATCACCGGGCTCTCCGCGATCATCCCCTCCGTGACCTCCGGCGGGGGATCGTCCAGGCCCCCTCGCTGCCAGTCCCCCAGGCCATCGCGCACGCACGCGAGCAGCTCGTCCAGGTTCACCGGCTTGGCCAGGTAATCGACCGCGCCGAGCTTGAGCGCCGAGACCGCCTCGCGCACGTCCGCGTGAGCGGTCACCAGCAGGAACGGCAACGACTCGTGCGCGGCGCGCACGCGCTCGAGCAGCTCGATCCCGCTCGCGCCAGGCATCCTGACGTCGCTGACCACGAGGTCGGGCACCTGCCGCCCGATCGCCTCGAGCGCCTCCTCCGCCGTCCCAGCGTGCGTGATCTCCACGCTCAGCGTCGACAGCGCGCTCGCGTAGAGCTCTCGATAACGGGGCTCGTCGTCCACGATCAACACACGCTTACTCACACCTTCCTCCTCACGACCACGATCCCGCGCACCTCGAACGTCGCGCCGAGACCCGGCGCGCTCTCGACGTCCACGCTCCAACCATGCTGCTCAACGATCTTTCGCACCACCGACAATCCGAGCCCGTGCCCGTCCGGGCGGCCCGTGATGTAGGGCTTGAAGACGTCCCCGAGCATCCCCGGCGCGATCCCCGAGCCCTCGTCCTGCACGCGCAAGACGCCGAGACCTTGCGCGACCTCGAAGGACACGCGCGTCGTCGAACCCTCCTCGGACGCGCTCAGGCTGTTCAGGAGCAGGTTCACGAGGACCTGCTCGAGCATGCCCACGTCGCACTCGATCGCGCCGTCGTCGAAGGAGGACTCGAGCGTGACGCCGCCCGCGACGAAGTCGCCGCGGAGAGCCCCCACGACCCTGCCGCACACCTGCTCGACGTCCGCGGTCACGAGGTTGGGCCGGCGCAAACCCGCGAAGTTGAGGAAGTCGCTCAGCCGCGCGTTCGCGCGGTCCGCCTCGTCCATGATCTGCTCGGCGACGTCGCGGCTCTCGATGTCGGCCGTCTCGTCCTCGGCGAGCCGCTGCGCCAGACCCAGGATGAGCCCGAGCGGGTTCTTCGTCTCGTGGGCGAGGCCGGCCGCGGCGAGGTTCTGCTCCTCGAGGCGCTCGAGCCTGAGCTGCTCGCCCGCGAGCTCGTCTCGCAGCTCACGCGCCCTGATGTCGCGCACCCACGCCAACATGAGCAGCAACGTCGACGTCCACGCCAGCAACAGCATCGACCACACCTCGCGCCGCATCTCCCTGTGGACGTGCGGCGGCAACCACACGTCCATACCCACCCACAGCTCCAGCGGCTCCCCCGTCGTGTCGAGCTCGGCGCACCAGCTCCACGGTAAGGGCGGGTCGGGGCGATCGCCTCCGAGCTGATCGCAAGAGTCGAGGCCGTTGAGCTCGATCCGCTCGACCTGGAGCTGCTGCGACTCATAGAAGCCCTCCGTCCAGAGCGTCCCGTCCCCCTCGCCCACGTACACGATGTGGTCGTCTCCTCGGCGGAGCTGCGCGAACCTCACCGGCCCATCGACGGTCAGGTGGTTCTTCATGATCTCGGCGAGGCGCGCGTCGCCCTCTCGCGTGGACACCTCGAGACCGTCCACGAGCATCCCGAGACCCTTCGCCAGGCTCTGCGCGTGCCGTGACACCTTGTGCAGCTCTCGCTCCTCCCAATCGGCCCGTTGCCCACACGCCCACACGCTCGACACGACCACGAGGGACGCGCCCACGAGCAGCGGCCTCGCGTACTTCTTCGACAGCTCGATCATCGATCCTCCTCGGCCGAGACGCTCGAGCATGATGCAACCAACAGGCCACGCGCGTCTCGCCGCATCGCACCGTCCTCGCCGAGTACGATGGGCTCGGAGCCTGTGAACATCGTTCACGGCTGGACGACGCGAGCACATCAAAAACCATGCAATACAACGAGATGCCGATCTGGCGCGCTTCGTGAATATCCACGCCTTCGTCCCTCGCGAACGCGAGGACCCGAACACGACAAGGAGCACCGCTGATGAAGACACCTCGCCTCGACACGCTCATCCTGACCGCCGCGCTCGGAGCGTTCACGCTCGCAGGCTGCGGCACCTCGTCCGGTCAGTCGAATAACGACACTGACGCCGCCGTCGACTCCCCAGACGGTGGCTCGGAGGCGGATACTGGCGGCGACCCCACCGGCGAGGCCGTGCTCGACCCCTCCCACTTCCTGGCGGACGGGCTGACCGCGCCGATCGAGGAGGTCCCGTGCACGCTCAGCAACGGCGACGAGACGACCTGCTACAAGGTCTCGGTCGTCGGCGAACCCAAAGACCACGAGATCGGCCCGTTCTGCCCGCGCAACGTGAGCGACGGCCCCGAGGCCGCGGGCATCTGGCTCGAGGGCGGCGAGGTCTACGACGCCGACGGCGCGTTCATCGCCGGGCTCGCCGAGTTCTACGAGGATCCGAACTGGCAACTCCACGACGAAGCAACTGGCGTGATCCGCGTCACCGAAACGCTCGAGGCGTGCGAGGCAGCCGCGCGGCCCGACGTCGCAGAGGAGTACCAGAACTACTGCGTCGAGTGCGACCTGGAGGACCTGGGAGGCGCGGTCGCGGCAGAGTACCTCATCCCGAAGGTGCCCGTGCCGCGTGCCACGGCTGGAGAGCTCGGCGGGACGACCTCCGTGGGGGTCGCGCTCAACGGCGCGTTCTTCGATCCGCCCGCGCCCGTCGCAGCGATCCTCGGCGCCTACACCATCGCCGCCTTCGACGACTGCGGCGGACACGTCAACCCCGTCGCCGGCTACCACTACCACGCCGCCACGGGCTGCTCGAAGGAGATCGCCCAGGACGACGCCCACGCCCCGCTCATCGGCTACGCCCTGGACGGCTACGCCATCCACTCCATGTCCGCCGAGGGTGGCGAGGAGCCCGGTGACCTCGACTCCTGCCGCGGCCACTCCGACGACGCACGCGGCTACCACTACCACTCCGCCAGCCCCGGGGAGAACATGTTCATCGGCTGCTTCCACGGCGAGGTCGTGGGGACCGTCGACGACGGCCCGGGCGGCGGCGGCGGCGGCGGCATGGACGTCATCACCTGCGACGACGTCCCCGATGGGATGCCGTGCTGCGGCGACGACGTGTGCGACGGACCCGAGACCGCAGCCAACTGCGCAGAGGACTGCTGATGAGGCTCCACACGCTCACGCTCACGCTCGCGCTCTTGCTCACCTCCCCGGGCTTCGTGGGGGCGCACAGCGGCCACTCTAGCCGCGCGCCGTGGGACGCTTGCGACGAGCGCGTGCTCAGCGACGGTTGCTCCTGGACCCACGGCGACGACCTCTACATCGGGACCTGCCGCGGCGTCGGCGGCGACCTCATGTGCGTACGAAACGAGCCTATCAGGCGAGCCTCCGAGCCCAACCCCACCAGAGAGCCCTTGCCCTGGGCGCTGCTCTCGTGGATCCCGGGCGTGGGCGTGATCGCGGGCATCTCGTTGGCCTACCTGGCGCGCACCTCCGACGAGCCGTGAGACTGAGGTGACCGGCGCACGTGAGAAGTGTGAGTACGACGTTCTCACACTCCTCCAGAGGTCCAGGGGGGCTCAGCGCGCCGCCCGATCTCGGCGTCTATCGAGGCGACCCAGGCGGGCGCGTGGAGGACGGCGTAGGCCTGGATGATGCGCAACGCGCCGAGGCCGACCTTGTCCATGTCGGGGTCGAGCTCTGGCAGCCCGAGCAGCTCCGACCGCGTGAGCAGCTCGAGCCACTGCGCGTCGGGCGGCGCCCATCCGCTCGGCAGGTAGACCGTGTCACACAGCGCGAGCTCCGGCCGAGGCCGCACGTCACGCCACACGTCGAGCATCCAGCGCAGCGGCGTCGGGCGAGGCCGATCGGAGGGCCACCGCTCCACGCTCGTCGCCACGTACGTGACGAGCTCGTCCCACTCGGGGGCTCCTCGCGCGGCGTCCAGGACCTGCGCCACGCGTGACCACGCCTCCTCGCCCGGAGCATGCAGCGCGCTCCGCAGCTCCCCCCACGCGTCGTCGATGCGCGCGTCCGGCGGTCCACCGCCGAGCTCGAGCGAGTCCACGAGCAGGACGCTCACGTTGTCACCGGCCTCGGTGGCCAGGCACGCCGTGAGCAGCGCGTCGACGGACTCCTGCGTGGGGTGACCTGCGGAGAGGATCGACGCCATGTCCGCCTCGTCGACGAAGTCGTACAAACCATCCGAACATAGCAGGAGCCGGTCACCAGGCCGCAGATGCCAGGCTGAGAAGCAGATCGAAGACTCGAAGTGCGTGCCGAGGCAATTGACCAGCACGTTTGGGTAGGTGAACGACCCGACCTCTTCGGCGGTGAGCTCATGGCTGCGTTGGTATCGGTCGAGCAGAGTGTGATCTCGCGTCAACCTCGTCAGGGCGCCGTCACGGTACGCGTACGCCCGCGTATCACCGACGCTGGCGACCACGCACCACTCGCCGCGGAACGCCGCGAGCGTCACCGTCGTCGCCCACGGAGCGGCGCTGGGGCCTTCGTACTCGCTCACCTCGACCGCGGCGTCGCGGAGCGCGCGCTCGAGCTGCTCGTGCAGCGGCGCGCGGTCGTCCCACACCGCGGAGCTGCGCTCGAACGACGCGCACGCGCGCCGCACCGCGACCCCTCCGGTGCTCTGACCCCCCATCCCGTCGAGCACGCCGAACAACCCGCGCCGAGCGTCCACGAAGACATCGTCTTCTTGATGCTGCCGGGCGTGCCCGACGTGCAACGCGCTGGCGTACGAACACATGAATGGACCGCCCTCGCTCACCTCGTACACCTCGTCGCGCAGCGCCAAGACCATGAAACGTCGAGTGAAGGTTCACACCTCGACGCCGTCCTCGAAGATCGTCGAGACGTTGTGGTCGACGCGTACCGTCCGTACCGCACCACCGGTCGCCATCGCGTTCCGAATGTTGACCATCCCGAGCGCTCGCCCTCCCTCGAGCGAGAACACGACCTCGTGGTGGCCCGTCAACGCCCCGTCCTCCTTCAGGACCCCGAGGACCTCCCCGCCCAATCTTTCATGCGTTCACCCTACATTCGTCGCGCTTCCCGGTGCTCACTCTCACATGAACCATAGTCGCGCTCGCGTAGGAGTCGCAACGGAAAGGCCCGCCTACGCCGCAAGCAGCGTCGCTGCGGCGCCACACCATAGAGATGAGTCGAGTTGAGAATGAATCTCAGTCATGATTTCAACTAAACGGTCCGTATTAATAATGATTATCATTACGTAAAACTAAAACAAAACATGAATTGAAATTGCACTTTATGGTGTTAGTTTCAAGACGTGGTGACGCTCTGGAGCGTCGCGAAGGTCAGGAGGCGATGAGATGAACGAGGCGGTCTGGTGGGCGTTGGTGACGGGGATAGGGAGCGCGCTGGCGACAGGGCTGGGCGCTCTCGCTGCGCTCGCGCTCAAGGTCGGCGAGGACGAGACCTCGAAGAGCCGGCTCGGCTTCGCCAGCGCGTTCGCGGGCGGGATGATGCTCGCGGCGTCGATGCACTCGCTGATCGGCGAGGGGCTCGCGATGGGGACGGGCGCCTGGAACGCGATGCTCGTGCTCGCGGGGGTCGGCCTGGGCGCGGGGTTCTTCTGGTGGGCCGAGCGGATGATGGAGGGCCGCGAGGAGCGCACGAACACGGGCGGGCTCAGCGCGCGCAGCCTGCTGCTGTTCGGCGCGCTCTTCGTCCACTCGATCCCCGAGGGCGTGGCCATCGGGGTCGGCTTCGCCACCGGTGACATCGCCTTCGGCGCCACGATGGCCGCGATCATCGCGCTCCACAACGTGCCCGAGGGCGTGGCGATGAGCCTCCCGATGCGCGCCGAGGGCGCGTCGATCGCCAGGTGCGCCGGCGTGAGCGTCCTCACCAGCCTCCCCCAGGCGCTCCTCGCCGCGCCCGCCGCGCTCGCGTTCAGCTCGCTCCAGGGCGCGCTCCCGGCGGGGATGGGGTTCGCCGCCGGCGCGATGATCTACGTCGTCGCCCACGAGCTCCTCCCCGAGGCCCTCGAGCAAGCCTCACCGGCCGCGGTCGCCTGGGGCGTCACGCTGGGCTCCGGCGCCATGATCGGTGTCACCTCCATGATCTGAACACGCGGGGCGAGCCGATTGGAATGGACCACTCGTCTCGCGCGCTTACTTTATGTCAAAACGACACGAAGGAGTCGCGCATGATGATCCAGCTCGCCATCGGAGACGCCTACGGAGGTGGCTTCGAGTACGCCCCCAAGCGAATGATCCGCGCCCAGAACGACCTGAGCGCCTACGCACAACACCCGCGCTTCGCCAGGGCCCCTGGCCGCTACACGGACGACACCCAGATGGCGCTGGCGATCGCCGAGCTGATGGCGGACGAGGCGGAGTGGACGAGGGAGGAGCTCGCGCGTCGGTTCTATGCGGTGTTCGCGCGCGACCCTCGCGAGGGCTACGCGCGCCGGTTTCACGCGTTCCTCACCGAGATCGACGGCCCCGAGGAGCTGCTCGCGCGCATCGTCCCGACCTCCGAGAAGAGCGGGGCGGCGATGCGCTCGGGGCCCATCGGCCTCTACGCCAACGAAGAGGACGTGCTCGGGCGCGCAGACCTACAGGCGCGCATCACACACGACACGCCCGGCGGCAGGGCCGCCGCCCACGCCGCCGCGCTCGCCACGCACCACTTCGCGCGGCGAGACGGCGCGCCCGAGGACCTGCCAGAGTACCTCGCCGAGCGCCTGGAGGACGCGGTGTGGCTCGAGCCCTGGACGAAGTCGGTCGGCCCGCTAGGGATGATGAGCGCGCGCGCCGCGGTGGGTCTGCTCGCGACCCACGACTCGCTCTCCGAGCTGCTCCGGGCGTGCGTCGACCTCACGGGAGACGTCGACACCGTCGCCACGATCGCGCTCGGCGCGGCGTCGTGCTCGACGCGCTACGCCCAGGACCTGCCGCGCGTGCTCCACGAAGGGCTCGAGGAGGGCGACTATGGGAGAGGCTACCTCGCGGCGCTGGACGCTCGCTTGATGGCGGCCGTGGGTCTCACGGCGTGACGCCGGCCTCGGCGCTGAAGCCGAGCTCGACGACGCGCGCGACGACCGCCGCGTCGTCGCGCGTGGCGCCCGGCGCCCAGTCCACGACGAGCTGCTCGTCGACGAAGAGCACCGTCGCGAGCGCGACGCCCGGCAGCTTCATCACGCCCTCACGGATCGTGTTCGCGCAGCTCACGCACGTCATCCCACCGACCGCGTAGGTCGACCTGTCGACCTCCGCGGACGCGCCGGGCGCGTCCGCTGTCGCGGACACGTCACCCGAGCTGCATCCGACGCACACGACCCACACCCACGCCGCCATGATCCTCTTCGACATCACCGAACCTCCAACTCCTCGAGGGACACGCGCACGATATGCGCGGACGATGGCCTTTGCGCAAAGAATGCGCGAATGACACGGCCACCGACGCGTCTGATCGGACCCACCGCAAGTCTCGGGCCACGCGATCAGGGCGCTGGCTTGAGCTGGGCGCGCGCGATGTCGATGTAGGCGCTCGAGAACCCCAACTCGTCGGCCTTGGCGACGACGAGCGCATAGCGCTTGTCGGCGTCGTCGAGCAGCGGCGTCGCGATGTCGCTGAGCTGTTGCCTGTACACCTCGGCCGACTCCTCATCGAGCATGCCCGGGGTGGGGGACGCGAGCAGCATCTCCCCGAAGTGGTCGTAGAGGCTGGCCTCCCGTGTGCCCGCGGCGAGAGTCCACTCCATCACCGCGAACGGGTAGACTGCCTCGTAGCGGAGCTTGACGGAAGTGAGCCCGGCGATCTTGCGCTCGAGCGAAGCTCTGAGCTCGTTCATGTCGTCCGAGTCCATCGCGATCGACTCCCAGCGCACTCGCTCCACCTCGGCGTCACAGAACGCCGCGCGCGCCTCGCCGGCCTTGGCGTCCTCACCCTCGAGGGCCTCGCGCGCCAGGGCTTCCCGGGCGAGCTCGCACGCGCGCTGGGAGCCGTCGGCGTCCGCGCGCGCGACCATACCGTCGGCCTCGTCGAAGAGGTGCGCCGAGGCAGACCGATCCGGCGTGACCTCTGCCACCTCATCGGGCTCCATCGACCCCGCGCAGCCACCCATTGACGTGGCAACACACGCCACCACGACACCCACGAACGTCGCTCCCCTCATCGCACCTCTCATGACTACTCCTGCCTTCGAATCATCCATCACAACCACCCCTCCAGTGTACCACTGGCGAGCGCTCTCACGACGCCGACCGTTCGACAACGCGTCCTCTGTCATGTTCCTGACGGAGTCTACCCGCGTTGGCACTCATCGTGCTCACGCTAACCGCGACGTGTGCCCGGTCGTACACTGGGCGCATCCTCTACGTGGGGTGGGTTTCACCCCACGAAACGACACTCAGTGAGGTTCTCGAGATGAACACGAACGGCAAACTTGATCGAAGAGCGTTTCTGGAGCGGGCGATGATGATCGGGCTCGCGGCGAGCGCCGCAGGCGTGGTCGCGGCGTGCGACGGCGGCGCGAAGAAGGCGGGCGGCGCGAAGAAGGCCAGCGCGTGCGCGGACCTCAGCGGCCTGACCCCGGCAGACATCAAGGTCCGCGAGCAGCTCGCCTACGTCGAGGCCTCCAAGGTCGAAGGCAAGAACTGCGCGAACTGCGGCCTCTTCAAGGCGGCCAAGCCCTGCGGCAGCTGCACAGTGATCAAGGGGCCGATCGCCGAGAAGGGCTACTGCACCGCGTGGGCGCCCAAGGCGGCCTGAGCGCTGGTGAGACCTGGCGGGCGTCGACCTGGCTAACTGTCTCTTATACACATCTCCGAGCCCACGAGACAGGCAGAAATCTCGTA
>CAJXPN010000079.1 GCA_913058025.1 uncultured Myxococcales bacterium
ACGAGATTTCTGCCTGTCTCGTGGGCTCGGAGATGTGTATAAGAGACAGTTTGTCAACCCCTTATTGTATACAATATCAGTGGCAAGGACGAGGTGTTCCGGCACCAGACCAGCGGAACGACATGGATGGTTCAACGGCGGTTGAAGAGGCCGCGTTTGGTCGCCAGGCGCTCGATGAGGTCTGCGGGCAAGAGGCGCGTGACAACGCGAGCCAACTCATTATCATTCCTCGTGAATGTTCGTGTTTGGGGTCGTTGTTTGGTGCGGTTACCTTCAACTACCTCTGCACGGCATTCTTTTTCAAGCGATCTCAGATACTCCGGGGCTTAACCGGACACGCATGGCAACTGCACCTCCTCAAGCCGCTCGCCTCATGTAGTCTCTTGGGAAAGACCCAACGACGACTACCACGCCGCCCAGGAGTCACCTCCGATGAGAACGCTCACGCTCTGCCTCCTCGCGCTCGCGCTCGCGGCCCCGACCGTGGCCTCGGCGCAGGACCGAGGAGACGCCATGAAGAGACCCGACTACCAGCTCGTCGTCGGCGAGGGCGGCGCCCTCCCTGGCGTGCAGATCCCGGTGTTCGTGCACACGCTGTCCGGGTCGGAGGCCCTGATCATCATGGCGAGGGACGCCTCCGGTGCGAAGGCGCTGCTCGAGCGGCGCCTCGGCGTCCCGAGCGTCGGGTCCCTCGAGATCACGCGAGGGCTCATCGTCGCGCTCGGCGGCCCGATGAAGAACAGCGCGAGGAACCTCGCGCTGGAGCAGGGCGACGTCCACCTGGCGACCTACCGCTCGGCGCCCAGGTGTGAGGTCGACCGCCGCCGCGGATGCTCCGGTGACGCGACCGTCCTCACGACGACGCTCTCGGGCGCGCTGGATGGCGACGAGCTCACGTCGGCGTTCCTCGCGAGCGCCCCGGCCGCGCTCGCGCCAGCGCGCGTCGAATCGAAGTAGACCGACCACCCCTCCTCGTCTCGGAGAACCTCCATGCGCGGCATCACGCTCTGCCTGCTCGCCCTGTCGCTCGGTTGCACCGGCGGCTCGCTCTCGACAGGCGCGCCCGACGCCTCACGGGCGCCGGACACGTCTCGCGACGCGGACTCGACCGACGAGGACACCTCGACCGGGCCGGACGCACCGGGCGCTACCGATGTGGGGTCTGGTGACGCCTCACCAGACGCGTCCGTGGACGCGGGCGAGGTCGAGCCGGACGCGGGCGGCCCCGTGGTCGTGCTCAGAGAGCGCAAGGCGTTCCCGACCGCGCAGGGCTACGGCGCGTCGGCCACGGGAGGCAGGGGCGGGGACGTCCTCTACGTCACGACGACCGAGGACACGGGCGAGGAAGGGTCGCTGCGGTGGGCGCTGAAGCAAGAAGGGCCAAGGGTCGTGTACTTCATGGTGGGCGGGCTCTTCGAGATGGACTCGTTGATGTACGTCACCAGCGGCGACCTCACGATCGCCGGTGAGACAGCCCACGACCTCGGCGGCGTACACATCGGTTTCTCACCCGAGGCGACCGACTGCCGGCTGTACTTCGCCGGGATCCGCAACCTCATCGTGCGCTACATCTCGGTCGAGGCGTGCTGGCGAGACTGGGAGGAGGGCGGCGACCGCCGCAACCCGATGTCGATGCCCTCGGTCCACCAGGTCATCGTCGACCACTACACCGGCGGCTGGGGCTCCTACACGGGCGGCTCGATCTCGAAGATCAACGCCGAGGTCGGCCGCGGAGGAATGGCGACCACGCAGCGCAGCCTGCTCCACGAGGGGGTCGCCGGGCACAACGTCGGCGGCGTGGGCGGCATCCAGATGGACTACGTCAGGGGCAGCTTCGAGCCGGACGAGCACGCCCGGATGTGGGCCGCGTGGGACGGGTTCAGCAACCACCACAACGCGTTCATCGGCCTGACGCACCGCTTCTTCAACACGTCGGGCAACGGCGAGGTCGCCGACCAGGCGTACAACAACTACGTCTACGGGTGGAACTCACGGATGAGCCGCCACACCAACGGCAACCAGCCCATCGACATCTACCGCAACGTCTACGAGGCCGCGCCCTACAACGCCCGGGTGAGCTTCGAGTACATGCACATGTTCGATCACAACGACTTCTACAACCTCGACCCGCCCGTCCCCGTCTCCCCCAACTTCCTGATCGAGGAGAACCTCGTCCTGGACAGGGCCGGGGAGGTCTTCATGGCACCCTCCGACGACAACTGGCCGATGCTGCGCCACTTCGACGACAGCCCGAAGGGGCTGCAACGCGAGGGCGTCTCGGACGCCACGCGCCGCAGGACGTTCACGCTCCAGGCCGCCGACCCCGACACGCTCACGCCCACCCTCGAGGTCAAGGACGACGTCCTCTCCCACTGCGGCGCCGGCGTGCGCTACGACGCAGACGGTGTCCCAACCAACGTCGACCCCGTGGAGGTCCGCTACCTGACCTGGGCGCGCGATCGGACCGGACCGGACTTCACCTCCAGGTCACCGGGCGACGGCGGCCTCGGCGACAGCAGTACGTTCGTGTTCCCCGACTACCCCTCACAGACGCGCTCGCCGGACACGCTCGACGCCGAGGGCGTCCCGCTCGGCTGGGATCTCCCCTCCGACGTCGTCAACGACGCGGGCTACTCCCGCCTCGAGCTCTACCTCGCCCAGATCGCCGGCGACTTCCACGTGCTCAGGCGCTGAGTCACGCGACCTCGTTCGCTTCACGCTCGGCCGACTCACCCTCGGCCAACCTCTCCTCGTCAGCCTCACGTGAGACTGATCCTCGAGCCGTTCAGCGGCCTGGGGGATCGTCGAGCGCGGTCCTGTCGAACGCCACCTCGAAGACCTCACAGTGTGGGACGTCGGGGAGTGTCCGGCGGAGCGAGCCGAGCGCGCGCACGGCCTCACGGACCACGGCGTAGTGGGTGAAGGCGAGCACACACGCGCCATCGGGCAACGACATGGCCCAGCTCGTGATACGCCGCTGGAAGTCCACGAACGACTCCTCGCGTGGGGTGTCCTCCCTGGAGAGCGCCGAGAAGAACTCGGGGGTCAGCTCCACGGGGTCGATGTAGGTGTCCTTGAGCCTCGCCCACTCACCGAGCCGCGCGTCGATCCGAGGCTCGGCGCCCGGGAGCGCGAGCTGCGCGGTCTCCAGGGCGCGGCGTAGCGGCGAGCTCACGATGAGGTCGTGGGCGCAGCCGTCGAGTGTCTCTCGTAGACGCTCCGCCTGGCCGCGGCCTCGCTCGGAGAGCTCCGTGTCGGCCTGTGAGCCGTCGACGTTGCCCAGGCTCTCGGCGTGGCGTACCAGCTTCAACGTGATCATCTGAGCGGTCCTCGTGGGCGAGAGCGTGTCTGGGCGAAGGGAGCTGTGAGCGTGGACCACGCCGCGAGCGCGCTCACGCCACCACGCCGAGCTCCGCGCTGACCCGTTGGATCTCACGCAGCGAGAGCTGCGTCTCGCTGAACGCGACCTCGTCGCCTGCTCGATGTTCGCCGTGTGAGAAGACCGACACGATCTTCACCGACTCGATGAAGCACCCGTCCTCGTCTCCGTACCTCCCGTCGCGGAAGCTGTCCTGGTAGTTGTGCTCGGCGATGGCGTACCAGGGCGCTCCCATCAGGCGCAGGTAGCGCGAGTAGACGTAGTCGTCGCTGAACGGGCCCTCGGACCAGGGCAGCTGGTCGAACGCGTCCGGGTGGATCGCCATCCGGTCACCGTCCTTCAATACGGCGTCGGCTCCCTTCTCGATGACCGGGCGCTCGAGCTGGACGAAGGGAGGTTGGGCCTCGAGCGACGAGAGCACCTCCCTCCAGCGCGCGAGGTCCGCGGCCGACATCGCCGCGGGGTGGACCAGCCGGAGCACGGAGCCGTCGGCGATCTCCACGGCCGCGCCCTCATGGTCGATGGCCCCCTCCTGGGTGAAACGGATGGCGCGTTCGTCATCCACCTCCCACACCAGCGCGGGTTGAGTGGCCAGCACCTCGGCGTGGTCCCGGAGCCTCCACCATGGGAACGCGCGCTGGATGCACATGGCGTGCTCGAGGTCCTGGGCGAGCGAACCTGCGCGCGTCGAACTCTCGGGCGCCGACGGGTCTGCCCAGTGCTCGGGCGTCCAGCTCAGCGGATCATGAACGTCGAGGACGCGCTCCATGTACTCGAAGGGATTCATCGAGCGCGCGCTCGCCAGCGGCTCGATCACTTCGAGCGCGTGTGCACGCGATCCCATGCGCAGCGCCCCCTGGAGCGCGAACCGCCCGACCGCAGACAGGCCACCCGGCGCGCCCATCGCGGCCATGATGTCCATGAGCTGCTTCGCGCGCACGCTCCGGCCCGACGAGACCATGCCCTCGAGCTCCTCGGCCGTCGTCGACAGGTCGGAGTGCTTCCCGAACGCGGCGAGCTGGAAGAACGCCCAGCGGTGCGCCGACTTCTCACCGTTCTCGACCCACGCGGCGTGGATCGCGCTGCCCCATCGCTGCGCGTCCTCGTCGTCGAGGAGCTGTCTGAGGTGTTCGAGGTCGAGGCTACCCACCTCCTCGTGCGAACGCAGGTACACGATCAGGCGCCTCGTCTGGTCTTCCGTGAGCGCCTCGCCGCTGCGCCACCTCATCTCCCCGAGCTCCTCCATGTCCAGAAACTTCGGCGGCTTGAGCGCCTTGCACCCCTCGAGCAGGCCCTCCGCCCACGCCTTCCAGTAGCCCGTGCGCCCGAGCGCGGCGTGCTCGAACAGCGGCGTGAGCGGATCGGCCGCGATCACATCCGCGTCGCGCTTGAACCAGCTGCGCGGCGCGAACGTCTCCAACTCCTCGGGCCACCTGTCCAGGTGGCCCTGGCAATACTCCAACACGACGTCGATCGGCTCGCTCCCGAACCAGGGGTCGAGCTCGTGGAGCACACGCTCCCATGCCTTCGTCAGGTCGGTCGCCTGCAACGCCTCGCGTACGTCTCCAAAGTTACCCATGATCCTCTCCGTTGATTCTCGGGGGTGGTGTCCTCGTGCCATGCAATCAAGACGACCACAGCGGCGCGATCATGCACGTTCATTTCATCGTATGACGACTCATAATACGCCTGCATCGAGTTCGCGGCGTCCCTCGACGCGTTCGGTTTCCTGGGTCAGATCGCTTGCATGGGCGCGGGCAGCGCTCGATCGCAAGACAGGCGATGGCATGAGCATACGAGGCGAAGCATCACTACGGAACGATGGAGTCGGAACCGTAGCTCTCGAACGCGCTCTTGATGTGCCCTCGAAGTCTCGGCTTGGGCGCTCGGCCTGCTGTTCCATCGGACTTCTTCGGCTGTTGCTCGACCAAGACCTGCAACCTGAGGACGTCCTCGTTGGCCTCCATCTTCGTCACGTCGACGGCATGAGGCTCATCCTTCGGCGGGGGCGTGATGGCGAGGGCGCCGCGCTCGCCTGCTGACCTCTCGGCCGACTCACCCGGCAGGCCATCCAGGGCGGTTGGGAGCGCCGGGCTGGCCGTGGCTGTCTGATCACGAGGCCCGAGTTCACAGCCCGTCCACAGCAGCACAGCACATACGAGCGTGACTATGGGCGCTGCGCGGCGCGCATCTCGCTGGTCGTGCAAACCTCCTCTCCTCGTTTCATGACCATGTGAATCGCGTGAGATACCGTGCTGCTCATGAACGATGCTCATCGTGATGTGTAGTCATCGTGATCGCACACGAGCGGCTGCGTGTACACGCGCTTTCTGTGAGGGGCGACTCGAGGCAAAAAACACTGTAAAACATCGACTTATGTGACCAACTGGCTCGGCGCGAGCCACGCGACGGCTCGTCGTTGGACGGGGCGCGCGGGAGCGCGACGGTGAGGCGCTCGACCTGGCCGATTTGCCCGACGAATCAGGTGGGTGTAGCCTGCGCGCAGTCCAGAAGATGAACGTCCAGCGGAGTGGATGATGGGTATTTCGAGGGTTACACCGCTCGGGTGTTTGGTCGCGCTCTGCGCGTGCGCGTGGGCGCTGGGATGTGGCGCCCCCGAGCCCACGGGCGGTCGCGCGCTCGATGACGCGGGTCAGGAGGACACCGGTGGAGACGGAGCGGACGCGAGCGCGGACACAGGCGTGGGCGCGGACGCAGACGTCGACCAGGGTCCATCGTGCGGCGACGGGGCGTGCGGCGTGGGCGAGGACGCCTCGAGCTGCGCGGTCGACTGCGCGCGGTGTGGCGACGAGGTGTGCTCGGAGGGTGAGGACATCGGCTCGTGTGAGCAGGACTGCTGGGCGCCCGAGGACGACCTCGTGCTCGCCTTCACGCTCGACGCCGACCGCGAGGTCAGGATCCTCACTGGGACCGAAGGCACCTTCGAGTTCGACGTGGACTGGGACGAAGACGGCGTCTTCGACGACCTCGACCAGACCGGTGACGTCTCGCACACCTACGAGGGCGTCGAGGACACGCGCATCGTCCGGATCAGGGGTCGGCTCCCCTGGATGCTCTTCGACGGGATCGACGGGACCTGCACGCTCGCCCAGGTCCGCCAGTGGGGCCAGGTGCGCCTGGAGTCGATGCGCCGCACGTTCTCGAGGTGTGCGCGCCTGAGGAGCCTGCCCGACGAGGCGCCAGACCTGTCAAACGTCCAGGACATGCGCGAGGTCTTCCTGGACGCGGCCGTCTTCGACGACGACGTCTCGGGCTGGGACACGTCCTCGGTCACCGACATGTCTGGCATGTTCCGGGGCGCGGTCGCCTTCGATCAGGACCTGAGCGGCTGGGACACGTCCTCGGTCACCGACATGTCGAGCATGTTCCGCGACGCCGCGGCCTTCGACCAGGCGATCGGCGCGTGGGACACCAGCGCCGTCACGAACACGTCGTTCATGTTCGCGGGCGCGGTCGCCTTCGACCAGGACCCGAGCGGCTGGGACATGGCCTCGGTCACAGACACCTCGAGCATGTTCCAGGACGCCGCGGCGTTCGACCAGCCGATCGGCGGCTGGGACACGTCGTCGGTCACCGACATGTCGAGCATGTTCGCGGGCACGACCTCATTCGACCAGGACCTCGGCGGCTGGGACACGGGCGCGGTGGAGGGCATGGGCGGTATGTTCAGCGGCGCCGCCGCGTTCGATCGACCCATTGGGTCCTGGGACACGTCCTCGGTCACGAACACGTCGTTCATGTTCAAGGACGCCATCGCGTTCGATCAGGACCTGAGCGGCTGGGACACGTCGTCGGTCACCGACATGTCGAACATGTTCGTGCTCGCGACCTCGTTCGACAAGAGCCTGGGGTCGTGGGACATCGGCGCGGTCGACAACATGTCCCGTATGCTCTTCAACTCGGGGATGAGCTCGGCCAGCTACGACGCCACGCTCATCGGCTGGTCGTCGGGCTCCAGCGTCCCCAGAGACCTCGCATTGAACGCGCGCGGGCTCAGGTACTGTTCAGACGAGGCCACCGCCGCGCGTGACGCCCTCATCGACACCTACGGCTGGACCATCATCGACAACGGCAGGTGCCTTTGAGCGTCGGTGGTCGAGCCTGGTCGTGGTCAGGGGCAGCGACTCCTCGAAGAGCCGCGCCAGCGTCTCAACGCAAGGCCGCGCGCAGGTGCTCCAACACCTCCTGTTGCAGCGACTCTGGACCGCCCAGGTTCACGCCCGGCGCGCCCGTGAGGACGCGCTCGACAGGATATCGGCTCGAGCCCATGTCCCGCTGGTACTGGTAGCCTGCGGTCACGGAGTGCCCGCCAACGACCACGTACGACTCGCCGTCGCTGCGCTCGGAGTGCGTCCACGTGCGCCTGGCGACGGCGGCGTAGTCGACGTCCGGGAACGCGTCCTCGCGCGTGATGCCGCAGGAGGCAGGCAGGCACGCGAGGACGTGGCTCCGGAGCGCGTCGCGCACCTCCAGGCTCAGGCCGAACGCGCGCGGGCCGTAGAAGAACGCCTCGTCGAGGAGCATCCGGCGCCGGTAGCCCGTCGAGTCGTCGGACTCCCGGTTGACCACGACGCCCTCGATGGTCAGCGCGCAGAGGGTCTCGCGGTCCCCGTGCCGCTCGACGAAGGAGAACGCGCGCGTCGGGAGGTCGCCGCGGTCGAGCGCGCGCCAGAACGTCTGGCGACCACGCGCGATGGGATCGTCGAACGCGTCGTCCTCGAGCGCCTCGGCGAGCGCGACGACCACGCCCACGAGCACGTAGAGGTCGGGGATGAACAAAAGGTCGGGGCGCGTGAACGCGTCCTCACGCTCGAACGTGCGGGTCGAGGGCCTGCTCCTCGGGTCCACGACGTGGAGCTTCTTCTGCGTGAGCTCGAGGGTCTTGCCGTCGCTCGTCGTCCACTCCATGGGGGAGCCTCCGCGCGGGTCGTCGTAAGGGTAGGGCGCGTCGTCTCACGACCGCCTCGCGCTCATGGCTGCTCGACGCACACGAAGACGCGCCCGCCGCAGCCCAGATCACCGCCCTCGAGGAACCCGCCGTCTCCAGACGCCGTCCACCCGACCGCGGCGCGGCCCTCCGAGCTCGTCCAGCCGCTGCAGTGCTGATCAGGGATCAGGCACCAGTCCCTGTCCATTCCGGTCGCGAAGTTCGCGCCCGAGTTCGAGAAGAGGTTCTCCATCGGCCAGTCGGTGAAGATCGACGAGGCGCCCGTCGTGAAGAGCACCTCCCCGTCCTCGCGTTGGTAGGTCGTGTTCGGGGCGAGCACCCAATCGGAGGCCTCCTGCGGGGTCTCACACGTCGGGTTGGCGGGCAGGCGCGCAGGCGAGGCGACCAGGACCTTGTAGCTCGTCCCCGCTGTCGCCTTGGCTTCCTGCCCACACGCCGCATCCAGCGAAGCCAGCCCCAGGCTCGTCTCGTACGTGCCGCTCGAGAGGAACATCGTCAGCGGAGGCGTGGTGCCCACGTCGGGCTCGGTCGACGCGTCGGGCTCGGTCGACGCGTCACCCTCCTGGCCGCCCGCGTCCGTCTCTGGCGTCTCCTCACCGTTATCGCTGGGTATGCAACCCGCGATGGCGAACGTGATCAGTGAGGCAGAGAGGATGTGGCGGGGTCGCATGGGCTCGTCCGTGGAGACGGGGAGGTTGTGATGGAGCCCACAACCTAGACGAACTCGTCGCTCCGCGCACCCAGGGCGTCGCACTCTCCACCACACCGAACGGCGCCGGCTGACGCGCGTTGGCTCCCTAATCCAGGGTCATCCTGGCCTTCGTCGCGTTGGCCAGGAGCTGCTCGGCGACGCGCGCACGCCCCGTCGAATGCGCGCTCATGCCTCGTCGTCCTCGAGCGCGTAGCCCACGCCGTAGATCGAACGGATGAACCCGTCGGGGGCACCTCCCTGGTCGAGCTTCTGGCGCAGGTTCTTGATGTGGCTGTCGACGGTCCTGTGGCTGACGACGCGGGCGTCCTCGTAGGCGCGCGCCATGAGCGCGTCGCGCGAGTAGACCTGTCCGGGGCGCGTCATGAGGGTCTGGAGCAGGCGGAGCTCGACCCGGGTCAGCTCGACGGCCTCCTCCCCGACCTCACAGCGGTGGCGCCCGAGGTCGAGCCGCACCCCGCCGTACTCGAGCACGTCGGCGCGCGCCGCGGGGGCAGGGGAGAGGCCTCGGGGAGCGCGGCGCAGGATCGCGCGCACCCTCGAGACCACCTCGGGCGGGTGGAACGGCTTGCAGACGTAGTCGTCGGCGCCTTGATCCAGGCCCGTCACCCGATCGATGCCGTCCACGCGCGCCGTGAGCATCATGATCGGGACGTCCGAGCGCGCACGCAGTGCGCGGCAGATGCTCATACCGTCGAGCCCAGGGAGCATCACGTCCAGGATCACCAGGTCCGGGTCCACCCTCGCGATCGTCTCGAGCGCGTCCAAACCGTCGTGCACCAGCGTCACCTCGACGCCGTCCCGCTCGAGGTA